>WTHE01000079.1 GCA_011523315.1 Candidatus Binatota bacterium | reverse complement strand
GCCTGATGATCGCCAAATACTATGGCGTTTTCAGTATGGGCTTGCTACTCTCGCTGGCGGTCGGCAGCGTCCTGGTCGCCTCGCTGGTTGTGCTGCCCATGCTGCTCTCCCGTCCGGCGCACCAGACAGCGGTGGTGGGGGAAAGCTGTCGCGGCCGGGTTGAGGCTGAGGGGTGAACCCGAGCGTCATGATGACTGGAACCGACTTTCTCAGCGTGCTGCGGGCCGAGGGCTTCGATTTTTTCACCGGCGTGCCCTGCTCGCTGGTCAAAAGCCTCATTGCCCGCCTGGAAGACGGGGGTGGGTATATCCCCGAAACCCGCGAAGACGCTGCGGTCGGTCTGGCGGCCGGGGCCTATATGGCCGGCAAACAGCCGGTTGTGATTATGCAGAATTCGGCCCTCGGGGTGTGTCTCAACGCCCTGGCCTCGCTGAGCCTGATCTACGATCTGCCGTGCCTGCTGCTCGTGACCTGGCGTGGCTATCAGGGCAAGGACGCGCCCGAACATCTCATCATGGGCGATATCTCCCCCCGTTTGTTCGAGACCGTCGGTATTCCGCATCGGGTGTTGCGCGCCGAGACCGCCACGCAGGCTGCGGGCTGGGCCGCCCAGACGCTGCGCCAGACCAAAAAACCGGTCGCCCTGCTCCTGCCTCCGGGGGTGCTGGCGTGAAACTGGCCGACGCCTTGGGGGTGGTGATTCCCCTGCTGCACGACGCACTGGTCGTGCACGCCAACGGTTTTATTTCGCGCGAGTCCTTCAACCTCGACGACCGGCCGGGTAACTTCTACATGATCGGCTCAATGGGGCTGGCCTCGTCCATCGGGCTGGGCCTGGCCCTCAACCGCCCCGAGCGGCGGATTGTGGTCTTTGACGGCGACGGCAATGTGCTGATGAACATGGGCTCCCTGGCGCTCATTGGCGCCACCCGGCCGCCCAACCTGGTCCATATCGTTTTCGACAACGAAGCCTACGGCTCAACCGGCAATCAGCGCACCATCTCGGGCCAGGTTGCCCTGGACGACATCGCCCGCTCCAGCGGTTACCGCCACGTCGACCGGGTCGAAGCGCCGGACGACCTCAGAGCCGCAGCAGGCGAAGTGCTCGGCCAGGCCGGTCCCGCGTTTTTGCTGGTCAAGATCGAACCCGACTGGCAGGAACGCAAAATCGGCCGGATCAGCCACGAACCGCCTCAGATCGTGCAGCATCTTATGGAGCCGGTGCGAAAATGAAGCCAAGTCAAAAGTCAAACCTCAAAACTTCTGACATTTGCCATTTGCGTTTTGCCATTTGACTTTCAATTCGCCATGCAACCCATCCTCCTCAACCCCGGCCCGGTCAACGTCTCCCCGCGCGTCCAACAGGCGCTCTTGCGTGGCGACCTGTGCCACCGCGAAGCAGAATTCTCGGACCTGCTGGCCGCTATCCGCACAAAACTCCTGCACGCCTTTGCTCCCCAGGACTATACCTCGGTCATCATCGGCGGTTCGGGCACCTCGGCGGTCGAAGCCATGGTGTCCTCAGCCCTGCCCCAGGGGAAAAAACTCCTGGTCATCAACAACGGCGTCTATGGCGAGCGCATGCTGCGTATGGCCACCGCCCACCGGATACCGAGTGTGGAACTGCGCTACGACTGGACCGAGCCGCCCGACCTGGGCCAGATCGAAGCCCGGCTTGAGGCCGACCCGTCCATCGGCGGGGTGGCCCTGGTCCATCACGAGACCACCACCGGCCTGCTGAATCCCGTGTCCGCAATCGGCGCCCTGACCAGGCGAATGGGCCGGGTCTTCCTGCTCGATGCGGTCAGCGCCCTGGCGGGCGAAGATCTTGACCTCGTTCGTGACCAGGTCGATATATGCGCCTGCACGGCCAACAAATGCGTGCAGGGCCTGCCCGGCGTGGCCTTTGTCCTGGTTCGGACGGCCCTCATGCGGGCGATGCAAGACCACCCGGCCAGCTCGCTGTCGCTGCACCTGCCCGTCCACTGGCAGGCTCAGGAACGCCACAGCGTCGCCTTTACCCCGCCGGTGCAAGCTTGCTACGCCCTCGACGCCGCCCTCGATGAGCTGCTGGAAGAAAGCGTAGCGGCGCGGGTCGAGCGCTACCGCGCGGCCGCGCAGCTGCTGCGAACGGGCTTCAGCCGTCTGGGGCTACGCTTTCTGTTGCCGCCCGAGCTGCGGGTCAATTCGCTGACCGCCCTGTTCCTGCCCGAAGGGATGGCCTACCACGACCTGCACGACCGACTCAAACAGCGTGGGTTCGTCATCTACGAGGGCCAGGGCCGGCTCCAGACCGGTATCTTCCGGGTCGCCAACATGGGGCATCTGAGCCTGGATGACTTTCGCCGTTTCCTGGACAGCCTCGAAGACGTCCTGGGCTGAAGTTCTCGCCTGCCGCCGAGGAGTGAAACCACGCCATGAAAGCCATCATTCTTGCCGCCGGCATCGGCAAACGCTTCACCTCCTCCCCGACTGGGGAGGAGAAGAGGGGCGGGCTGCCCAAGTGCCTGATCGAAATTCAGGGCCGGACCCTCCTGGAACGGACCCTGTCCGCCCTTGGCGCGGCCGGGGTTGACCGGGCGGTGGTCGTCATCGGCTATCGGGGCGAGATGGTCGAGGACAGGATTGGGGCGCGCTGCGGCGGCGTCCAGGTCTCGTATATCACCAATCCCCGCTATGACCGGGGGGCGATCCTGTCGCTGTGGAGCGCTCGCGAGGAATTTGACGACGATCTCCTGATCATGGACGCCGATGTCCTGTTCCCGACCGCCATGCTGCGCCGGCTGATCGAGTCGCCCCAGCCGAACTGCTTTCTGCTCGACGCCAGCGCCACCAATACCGGTGAAGAACAAATGCTGCTGACCCGGGGCGGACGGGTGCTGACCATCATCCGGGGCGGGTCCGGGGAGTACGACCTGATTGGCGAGTCCATCGGCTTTCTCAAGCTCGGCCAGGCTGACGTGCCGCTCCTGCGGGCCATCCTGGACGACCACATCGCCCGCGGACAGGACACCATCGAACATGAAGAGGTCTACCCGATCTTTCTCCGCCAGCGCTATGTCGGCTTTGAACGGGTCGAAGATCTGCCCTGGATAGAGATAGATTTTCCCCAGGATTTGGAGCGGGCCGAGCGGGAAGTGTTGCCGCGTATTGTGGCCCTCGATCAGTCCTAGACCGCTCTCCGTGCGGCTTCCCGTCGCCACACAGCTGTTCGTGATGTCCAATCGAACGAAATCCGATCACGCATATCTTTTGCTCCCCTCCGCCCTCGCTCCCCTCACCCGCCTGTCCCCACCAGTGCTGGCCGGCCTGTTTGTACTCGTGGCCGGCCTGATCTTCGTGTGGCGGCTGGGTGAAGGCCCGATTTATCGGACCATGGAGGGCCGGGAAGCCCTGGTCATGCAGGAGATGCTGCGCACCGGCAACTGGGTGCTGCCCCTGCGCAACGGAGAGACGATTCCCTCCAAGCCGCCCCTGTTGCACTGGCTGGGCGCCGGCGTGGCCCGAATGGGGTTCATCCTCGCTTCCTCTTCAGAAGGTCAGGATGAACTCCATTTGCTGAGTGGGGAGATGTCGGAATGGGCCGCCCGCCTTCCGGGCGCTCTGTTTTCGGCCCTGAGCGTCGGCCTGACCTGTTTGCTCGGCTGCCGGCTGGCCAACCGGGAGGTCGGCATCCTGGCCGGCCTGCTCGTCCTGACCACGCCCATGTGTGTCGAAATGGCCCGCGAAGCCTGGGTCGACCCGGCCCTGGCCTTTTTTGTGCTGGCCGCCCTGACCAGTTTCGCCTGCATGTATGAGGCCGACGAGTGGCGGGGCTGGCGCAGCCTGGCCTTTGGCCTGTCCCTGGCCGGCGCCTGCCTCAGCAAGGGACCGGTCGGCATCATCCTGCCCGGCGTCGTGATCGGGCTCTATCTCGCGGCCCAGGGACAACTGTCGCGCGTCCGCCAGCTGCTCAGCCCGGGCACCGTCGTGGTGGGCGTTGGCCTGCCGCTGAGCTGGTACGTACTGGCGCTCGACCAGGAGGGCTGGGCTTTTTTTCAGAAGCAGCTGCTCCAAGAAAACGTCCTGCGCTTCACCTCCGGGTCGGGCAAACGGATTCCTTCCTCGGCCTTTTTTTTGCCGCCCTTCGTGTTGGGCGGCCTGCCCTGGAGCCTGCTGTTCGGATTTGGTGTGTGGCACTTTGTCCGCCAGGCGCCCATCCGGGAAAAGGGGGTGCTGGCCCTGGTGTGGTGTGTGGCGATCATGGCCTTTTTTTCGGTTGCGGCGGGCAAGCGTGACGTGTATCTGCTGCCCCTGTACCCGGCCATGGCGCTGTTTGCTGCGGAATGGGGCTGGGCACGGGTTCCCAACCGGGCAGAACCGCTCCGCCCGTGGCTGGGAACGGGACTTGTCCTGGCCGCCCTCGGCCTCAGTCTGGCGATAGTGTCGGCTGCGGTTGTAACCGCGCTCGGCGGCCTCAGCATTGACTCGGCCGCCGTGGACTCGGTGTTTGGCGACGCCAAGTGGAAAAGTGTGGCTCCCTTGATCCGCTTTGTCGATGAGCAGCCGGTGTATGGCACAGCTCTGCTCGTCGCTCTGTGCGGGCGTGGCCTGGGTGCGGTCTGGGCTGCTAGCCGGGGCTGCTGGCAGAACGCGCTGTGGCTGGTCTTAAGTCTGCTGCTGCTGGTGACCGCCGGCCTGTATCCGTTTACCCGGGCCTACGCCAAAGAGTTCAAAGCCCTGACCGGATTTGCCGCTCAGATCAGCCGGACTGTCGGAGCCGAGCAGCCGTTGTTCTTTTACACCCCACAGCCCTACTCGTCGGAGTTTGATGAATTTTCCCAGGTCTATTTTTACCTGAACCGTTCGGTTCCCCTGGCCCGGTGCGCCGAACAGGCCGACTTTTCGCGCTGTCCGCCGGGCTATTATGTGCTCCGCGAGCGACACTGGCGGCCGCTCCAAGCCACGCCCGACAGCCATCTGCTACTGGACAGTCGAGGCGGCTCAGGACCGGACGCGCGGCCTCATCTGGTCCTGGTTCGACGGGATTGACAG
>WTHE01000754.1 GCA_011523315.1 Candidatus Binatota bacterium | reverse complement strand
GTGTCGAGGCCAGCGGCCGGACGCATATCATTCCGTCCATGCTCCAGGACGTGCTGGCCGGCAAAAAAACCGAGATTGATGAAACCGTCGGCTATGTGTGCCACGAAGGCCGGCGGCTCGGCATTCCGGTGCCGTACACCGAGTTCGCCTACCGCAGCGTCAAGGCGATTGAAGAGAATTTTGACGCCCGGGTCAGCTGATTCAGACTCAGCTGATTCAGACTTGGTCGGGAATCCTCAGAATCCTGCCAATCCGCAGCCGTGAGCTGCCCAGCCGGTTGACGCGCATCAGCGCCCGGACCGAGGTGTCATAGCGTTGGGCGAGGTGTGACAGGGTATCCCCCCGGCGCACGGTATGCAGGCGTGGCCGCTGGGCCACACGCGGCTGCGTCCGGCGATCTGGAATCCAGAGTTGTTGGCCAACCACAATACGCGAGCTGGACAGCCGATTGGTCCGCATCAGGGTTCGGACCGAGGTGTCATAGCGGAGAGCGATATGGCTCAAAGTCTCTCCGGCCCTGACGGTGTGGGGCTGGATGCCTGCCCCGGGGGCAGACGCGGCAAGCCGGACGGGCGACGACGAGGAAGGGTCGGCTACATGGATACTGAGCGGCTGGCCGGCAGCCAGCTGCTGCAAGTACCAGAGATTGTTGTCTTGGCGCAGCGTATCACGATCAACGCCGAAAGCACGGGCCAGATTCAAGGTCGAGTCGCCGACCCGCGAGGTATAGGACAGTGTTGTGCCGTTCACCTCAAGGACGGCCGGCGCTCGTGGGTCGGGAGCAACGAGCAGCATGCCGGCGTGCAACCGGTGGGCGGCGAGGACGGGGTTGTACAAACGCAACAGGAATTCCGAGACGCCTGTCGTCCGGGCCACCGAGGCCCAGTTCTCACCCGGCTGCACCCGCCGCAGCCGCAGGCCTTCGGCCTCACGTCGGATCTCGGCTTCGTGCAGGCGCAAGACCGATTTGTACTGCTCGATCTGCATCACATCGTGCAGGACAGACAGCGGCAGAGCCGGCTGCGAGGCGAGCACCTGGGGACCGGCGATATAAGCGGCCAGCGCATAGTCGTGACGCTGGAGGCGCTCGGCCAGCTCGGCGAAGCGTCGTATCCCGGCCTCAAGATTGGCCTCGGCCGTAGCTGCCGGCGTCGGCTCCGAAGCGACCGGCAAATACGCGTTGCGCCGCAGTTCGCCTGAGGCGGACACGACAGCGTCGTTGCCCCCGGACTGGTGCAGGATCAGGGCGCGTGCCAGACGGGGGTCCAGCCCATGGCGACCAGCAGCGCTGAACAGCGCTGCCTCGACCTGCATGCTTTTGCGGTACATGCCGACCAGAGACGGGGAAAACTCGGGGCCGGCCCACACCGGTTGAGTCCACAGCCAGGCGGCAATGATGAAAATGAGCCGGTTTCTCAGTCTAGGCTTGCCCATTGTTCTCCTCCTCCTCCACTCCACAGCCTACGGCCCGGCGCATGACAGTCCCGTGAGAGGGCTGCAATCGCCGAACAGGACCTTCCATTATTCCTGGCAACGGCCCGGACCTCAAGCCTGACCGAGCATTTTCTCAGTCCTGCCCGGAGCACAGCCCTGCCCGGGGCTCGCCCGGCATTGAGCAATCCGGCTATTTTGCCTATGGTGTAGCAAATGTGTGTCAACGCCCACATGAGGAGGGACAATGGACAAGAGTCAAGGACAGGGACCGGCCTGGATTGTGTTTTTGGTTTGGATGCTCATCCCGCTCCTCGTCTTCTTTCTGCTCATTACGTTTACCGGTTGAGCGAGACGAGGACATGGCGATGAAAACAGACCGGTTCGTTGGCGCAGGCCTGCTCGTCTGGCTGCTCAGCTTCTCACCTCCAGCGTCCGGCCAACAGGCCGAGCCGATTCCGGAAGCGGCTCCAAACGCTGTTCTGGCCACCATTGAGGGCCACCCCATCACCCAGGCCGACATTGAGAACCGCATCAAGGGCCAGATGCTGCGCCTCAACAACCAGATCTACACCCTCAAGAAACAGGCCGTCGATGGCCTGATCAATGAGCGCCTACTGGCCATCGAAGCCGGCAAACGTGGCCTGTCCAGCCAGGAGTTGCTGCAACAAGAAGTCACGGACAAGACCCGGACCGTCAGCGAGGAAGAAATCGAGGCGTTTTACCAGGCCAACGCGGCGCGTCTGGGCGATACGCCGCTGGACGAGGTGCGCGACCGCCTGGCCCAACAGTTACAGCGAACCGCGCGGCGCGGGCGCCAACAGGCCTTCATTCAGGAGTTGCGCAAGGCGGTCGCCATCAACATCCACCTCAAGCCGCCGATTGTTGAGGTGGCGGTTGACAACGCGCCGAGCCGGGGTTCGGCCGAGGCGCCGGTCACCCTGGTCGAGTTTGGCGACTACGAATGTCCGTACTGCGCCCGTGCCCAGGCCACCCTGAGTCAAATCCGGGAGACCTATAAAGACCAGGTCAGGCTGGTGTTCAAGGACTTTCCCCTATCGTCCCACCCCCGAGCCCAGAAGGCGGCCGAAGCAGCTCGGTGTGCCGGCGAACAGGACAAATACTGGGACTATCACGATGTGCTGTTCCGCAACACCAAGGCCCTGGAGGTAGCCCAGCTCAAGCAGTACGCGGCCGACCTGCAACTCGATACGACACGTTTCGACACCTGTCTGGACAGCGGCCAGCAGGCGGCTGCAGTCCGTCAAGATCTGGCCCAGGGCACCCAGCTGGGGGTCAGTGGCACGCCCGCGTTTTTCATCAACGGGCGCTTCATGTCCGGGGCGCGGCAGTTTTCGGCCTTTCAGGAATTGATTGAGGACGCGCTGGCCGCAGACTGAGCGCGGGGAAAACGCCCACTCATAAGGCTCGGACTACGGGCATGACCTGCTCGGCAAAGCTCCGCATGCTGGCCAGTACCTGCTCGTGGGGCACCAAACCGCCCGGATTGAACCAGCAGATCAGCTGATCCATGCCACACTGCCGATGGGCGGCGCGGATCTTCTCGACGCACAGCTCAGGCGGACCGTACAGCGCCATGGTGTCGTCGATCACGTCCCAGGTCACGGATTGCTGTCGCTGTCGGACCTCCCGCAGATAGGCATAGGACGCAGCCTGGCTCTGCCCCCGCTCGCCAAGCTCAGCCTGGGCCGTAACCGTCCGAAAATAGTGCATGACGCTGGGCTCGACCTGTTGGCGGACCTGAGCCCGGCTGTCGGCCACATAGACCGGAAAGAGGACCGCGCTGTCGGGCCGTTTGCCTTGGTGACCGGCAGCCCGAAACGCCCGATAGTAGCCGTCGAGGTGCTCGACCAGCTTGGGCATGGGGTTGATCGGAGAGGCGACAAAGACCGGATAGCCGCGCTGGCCGGCAAAGCTGGCCGTCTCCGGGCTGTTGGCCGCAATCCGCAGCGGCGGGTGCGGTTTTTGGAACGGCTTGGGCACGACCGAGGTGGGTGGAATCTGGAAATAGCGGCCCTCAAAAGCACAGGTGTCCTGGCTCCAGGCCTGCTCGATAATGCTCAGGGCTTCCTCAAAACGCTCCCGGCTCTCGTCCCGGAGCACGCCCAGCCCCTGGAAATGAATGGCAATCGTACCCCGCCCGACCCCCAGTTCGAGCCGCCCGTGGCTGAGGAGATCGACGGTGGCGGCGTCTTCAGCGGTCCGCAGCGGGTGCTGCAAGGACAGCAGGGCCACGGCCAGCCCCAGGCGAATGCGCTGCGTCCGCTGAGCCAGAGCTGTGGCAACGATCAGCGGCGAGGGCATGATCGAAAACGGCCGGTTGAAGTGCAGCTCAGCCAGCCAGGCCGTATCAAAGCCCAGCGCATCGGCGTATTCGATCTGTTCCAGGGTCTGCTGGTAGCGGTCGAGTTCGCTCTGGTCGGGAGCGCACGGCAGTTGGTAAAAAAGACCGAATTTCATGCTGAATCCTCATGGCTGGGCGCTGCCGTCCGGGCGTGTCTGGATGCCCCCCTCTTGGCCAGCCCAAAACGACTGTGGTAGGTGTCTCATACTATGTCAGAAAAGAAAAACAAGGCGGGACGCCGCAGGAACAGCCCAGTGACACCTCGGCCGGCAGCCCGGCCCCTGCCAAGCGGCCCGCTGCTGCTGACCCGTCTCCTGGCCCTGCTCGGCCTGGGCATCGGCACCTATCTGTCGGTTCTGCACTATCAGGCCGAGGGTCTGGTCACCTCCCATTTTTGTCAGCCCGGCTCGGTCATCGACTGTACCTCGGTGCTCAACAGCACGTATGCCAGCCTGTTCGACCTGCCGGTGGCCGTGTGGGCGACCGCAGCCTACGCCGTCACCCTTGTCCTGGCCTTCATTCCCCAGGCCCTTGGCCTGCTGTTTGTGTGTTCCTGGCTGGCGGTGTTTGGGCTGTACATGGCTGCGGTGTCGTTTTTCCAGCTTCAGTCGGTGTGTTTGTTCTGCTCCGCGCTGTATGTGGTCAATATCGGACTGTTTGTCGGCGCGTTCATGCTGGCCCGTTCCTCGGCCGACTTCGAGCCGGGTCAGTTTGCCCTTGGTCTGCTCGGCTGCGTGATCCTGGTTGGTGGGATCGGCTGGTGGCAGGCCCAACAGGCCCGGACCGAGCTGACGCAGCTCGACTTTATCGCCCCGAGCGCTGAGCGCATGGACAGGAGTTTCGTCCGCTATTACAACGAACAGCGTGAGGTGGCCGTCCGCAGCCAGGAGCGCCACGTCAAGGGCGACCCGGACGCGCCGCTGCGGATTACCGAGTTCGTCGATTTCCGGTGTCCGAGCTGCGCCGTGGCCCGCGATTATCTGGCTTCCCTGCACGACGCCAACAAGGGCGCGGTGCGCATCGTCTTCCACCACTATCCGCTCGACCAGACCTGTAATCCGATCAACCAACAGGTCCACCCCTCGTCCTGCGCCGCGTCCATTGCCTCGGAATGCGCGAGCGAGCAGGACGCCTTCTGGGACTATGCCGACCGCCTGTTCGCCAACCAGATGCGTTTCAGCCGCGCCGACCTGGTCGGCGCGGCTGAAACGCTTCTGGTTGGCGAACAGGCGGTCGGCATAGTC
>WTHE01000728.1 GCA_011523315.1 Candidatus Binatota bacterium | reverse complement strand
GCTACGCACGCTGGGAAGAGAACGGTGTTTGGGCCGACATGTTCAAACAGTTCGCTCAAGACCCGGACACGGCAGCGGTCATGCCCGACAGTACAGCTGTACGCGCGCATATGTGCGCAGCGGGCGGCTCCAAAAAAGGGGGCGTCAGAACGAACAGTGCCCAGGTCGGAGCCGGGGTGGCTTCAGCAGCAAGATCCATCTCCTCGTCGATGCGCTTGGCTTCCCCTTACAGTTCATCTTGAATGGCGGTGAACGCCATGACCTTTCCCAGGCTGAATCGCTGCTCGCACCTATCCACTATGACGCTGTCATTGCCGATAAAGGCTACAGTTCCGACCCGCTGCGAGAACTGCTCACAGCCAGACAGGTCGAGGTGGTCATCCCTTCACGCGCTATGAAAACCAGCTCGACACTTCATGGCCTTCCTGCACTTTGCCGGTACTCTCATATGGCTTGAGCGAAATGTCAACGAGCCCTAGAGTAGAACGCATCGTGCCAGAGGTGCATCGAGCCGCTGCGGGAGGAGATCGACCGGGCATTCAAGCAGCGGCAAACGGCGCCATCCCGCCTGACCCAATGGCTGAGCTGGCTGCAACCAGGCCGCTAGCAGGACGAGCCCGTCGATCCGGCCCTTCTCGAATTGGCAGCCGCGATCAAGGAGTCCTCAATCGCCACCCGCGCCGCCAAGGGCCAGCCGCCGCCACCGCCACGGCCGCCCGACCGGGACTGAGATCCAGAACGATCGCTACATGACGGCTTGGCGCCATGATTTCAACGGATCTGGCATAAAGAATCAGACGCGTATGCCCCAGGCCTGCCCTCTGGTAGAGTTGCAAAAAATGGCCCGAGCGCAGTATGATTTAGGGGATGCCGCATTGCGGCCACAACAACACAACGAACAACAATTACAACAACTCTATGAGCAACTTCTCTACGAAAACCTTAAAGGATGAATTGATGATGCACCCGAAGAACACGCCCAGGCTTGGCAAGGGGTGACGCCCCGCTGAGCACACAACTGAATAGAGCGCCCGAAAAGAAAAAGCCACTGGTGGGCGCCAGTGGCTTCGGGCGGCGGCGCAGGCTATACTCTGCGTCGCATTAAATGGACAAAGGAGACGTGGTCCCGTGTCCACTACCACGAAGTATAGCACCACACAGGCTGTATCCACAAACGGCGTACAATCGCATACTGCTTTGACAGCCGCCGACCTGGCCGCACGCTACCCGAACGCCACACGATCCGGGCGTGGCTGGCTTGTCCCTTGCCCATGCCATGAGGACGACAAGCCGAGCCTGTCGATCTTCGACAACGACCGCGGCGTATTCGTTCATTGCTTCGCAAGCTGCGACTGGAAGAAAGTTCGGGCCGCCCTGGGTCTGGATGGGCGGCGCAACGGGCGCAGCAACGACTGGGCCGAACAATATCGCGTCGCAACGTACCAACACCCGGACGGGCGCGAGCGCCCACGATACAGGCGAGACTATCCGGCTGATTTTCCAATTGGCCCTTGCACGTGGAAGGGCTGCACGGAAACGGGACCGCACAAGCATATCTGGGGCAAGCGCTGGCGCAGCTCCAAAGGCTGCGAGTTGCTGATCTGGGGCACCGACGCATCCGACAAAGCGCTTTGCCTGGTCGAAGGTGAGAAGGCCGCGCTTGCGTTACTCGCCCACGTGGACGGCCAGGACTACACGCCTGTTACATGGAACGGCGGCGCAAGCGTGAAAGATGCGGTTTTCGACGTTGTAGAGGACCGCAACGTCATTCTCTGGCCTGATGCCGACGAAGCGGGCAAAAAGGCGATGGGGAACGCGGGCCGGGCTGCGTTGGACGCTGGAGCGGCAAGCCTGCGGCTGGTAGACGTTGCCGACCTGCGGGAAAAGGCGGACGCGGCCGACGTGAACGCTGAGCAAGCGCTGGTACTTCTGCAGACGGCCGGGGACTACGAACCGCCCGAACAGAGCGGAAGCGCACGCGGCGTTGGGAGGCCTGCGCGGACGTTTCCCGTTCAGTGGCTTATGTGGACGGAGCAAGGGCACCCGGCCCGGTCGTCGATCGCGAACGCCGGCGTAGCGCTGGCCAGCTTCACGGATTGCGCGTTCAGCTACGACGCGTTTGCGGACACAGAACTGCTGAACGGCGAACGAATCGAGGACGCGACAGCGTGTGAACTGTGGCACCGCATGGAGATCGACCTGGAGTTCGGGCCGACGAAAGAAGCGCTGTTTGCGGCGGTCACGAGGGCCTGCAGAGCGAAAAGTTTCCACCCGGTCAAAGACTACTTGGACGGGCTGCGTTGGGACGGCAAACAGCGGCTGCACAAGCTGGCGCATACCCACTTCGGCGCGGACGATACGCGATTGCAGAACGCAATCGCTCGCCTGATCATCTACGGAATGATAGCGCGCATTGTGCAACCAGGCGCGAAGTTCGATTATATGCCGGTGCTGCAATCCGGCAAGCAAGGGCTGGCGAAGTCGGAAGCACTCCGAATCCTTGGGGGCAAGTGGGCAGGCAGTGGGTTATCGCTGGATTCGTTTGACCTGCCAAAGACGCTGATTGAACGCACAAAGGGAAAGTGGCTGATCGAATGCGCCGACCTGGGCGGCTGGCGCGGCTCCGACATCGAGAAAGTCAAGGGAGTTATCAGCGACCGCCAAGACAGCGCGCGCATGGCATACGCGCGACTGAACGTCACGCGGGAACGACAGTTCATCATCGTGGGCACCAGCAACCCGCGAGAGTTTCTGAAGGACAGCCAAAACCGGCGGTTCCCCGTGCTGGAAGTCAAGCAGCATATCGACCTTGGCGCACTGCGGCGCGACCGTGACCAGCTGTTCGCCGAGGCCCTGGCGGACGTGGACGCGTTCAAAGACGGGGACGAATACCACGTCCACTTGCCGGAGGCACTGTGGGACGAAGCCGAGGCGCACAGCCAACAGTTTCGGAGTATCAGCGCCTTCGAGGAGTGGTTCACAGACTGGATTGCACAGCGCGGCAATCCGGACCGGTTTACCGGAAACGAACTGATAAAGGGGATCGCAGAAGAGTTCCAGCAAGCGGTACACAATGCGGAGAAAGCCCGGGTACTGAATGCGGCGGGCTATCAGCGGGGCCGCGAAAGCGTGAACGGAAAGCGGACTTGGACTTGGAAAAAAGACTAGACCGCATGGAATCGAGATGGGATCGAGGATCGAATGGGATCGACAATTCTCTATGGAGCTTCAATTAACGGGTTTTATTCAAGTGTATATGTGTTTCTCTGCTGGTAGAGGAATAAAGCACCTTATCTGAAGTACATGAGAAAACGTCGATCCTTCGATCCCTTCGATCCCATTGGAGAACAAGCTTGGATTTCCTGATTGTTGAGGCGGAGAAGGCTAAAGAGAATGGCAGGCTGCGGGGACTCTATGGCTGGCCCCAATCGTCAGACCACGAAATGGGAATGATGAGGTGCACCAAGGTGAATGAGGTCGGTTCTGGACAGAGCACGAAGCGCCTTTTGCCGGTGTGCGATTGTTGAGACTTCAGTCTCGCACTCTCAAGTGTCGCCCACAGCCTATCTGCGCGCTCTTTCAGGCGCTTCAGATATCCGGAATCCTTCCAGCTCTCGACGCTCGTCCTGCCGCTCTTACGCCCGCGAGTGAAGCTACGAAAGCCAGTAAGCAGACAGGAGTTGACCATCCAGGGCAAGGGGCATATTCTTGGGTGGCTCTTAAGGCTATCGGACTACGGTTTGCAGGAGGCAGGCGGTTATGGCTTCGACTCGACATCAGACGCCGGCGGCGCGGGGGAAACGCACACACGCCAGCCCGGATTCCGGCTCGATGGGCGACCTGAACGTCGCCGACTACAGGGCCGAGCTGTGGCGGATTGCCGACGCGCTGCGGGGGAGTATGGACGCGGCCGAGTACAAGCACGTGGTTCTCGGCCTGATCTTTCTCAAGTACATCTCGGACGCGTTCGAGGAGGCGCACGCGCAGCTGGAGGGGGAGCGCGACGAGGGCGCGGACCCCGAGGACCCGGACGAGTACCGGGGCCAGAATATCTTCTGGGTGCCGCCGGAGGCGCGCTGGCCGGCGCTGCAGGCGCAGGCGCGGCAACCAACGATCGGCCAGGCGATCGACGACGCCATGGGGGCGATCGAGCGGGACAACGCGGCGCTGAAGGACGTGCTGCCCAAGGAGTACGCCCGCCCCGCGCTGGACAAGAACCGGCTGGGGCAGGTGGTTGACCTGGTGAGCAACATCAGGGTGGGCGGCGCGGCCGCGCGGGCGACCGACGTGCTGGGCCATGTCTACGAATACTTCCTGGAGCAGTTCGCCCTGGCCGAGGGCAGGAAAGGAGGAGAATTCTACACGCCGCGCAGCGTCGTGCAGCTGCTGGTGGAGATGCTGGAGCCTTACACGGGGCGCGTCTACGACCCGTGCTGCGGCTCCGCGGGCATGTTCGTGCAGTCGCTGGCGTTCATCCGCGCCCACGCCAGCGGCAACGGCAACGGGGGCCGCGCCAGAGGCGACATCTCGATCTACGGGCAGGAGTCGAACTACACGACCTGGCGCATGGCGCGGATGAACCTGGCTATACGGGGCATCGAAGGCCTGGTCGAGCACGGCGACAGCTTCCACAACGACCGCCACCCGGACCTGCGCGCCGACTATATTCTGGCCAATCCGCCGTTCAACGTTTCGGACTGGGGCGGCGAGCGGCTGCGCGAGGACAAGCGCTGGCAGTACGGCGCGCCGCCGGTGGGGAACGCCAACTTCGCGTGGGTGCAGCATTTCCTGTTTCACCTGGCACCGCGCGGGACGGCGGGTTTTGTGCTGGCGAACGGCTCGATGTCGTCGAGCCAGTCCAACGAAGGGACAATACGCAGGAAGATCATCGAGGCCGACCTGGTGGACTGCATCGTTGCGCTGCCGGGCCAGCTGTTCCGCTCGACGCAGATACCGGCATGCCTGTGGTTTCTTGCGCGTGGCCGCGGCAACGGGGAGCAGCGGCCGCGGCGCGGGGAGACGCTGTTCATCGACGCGCGCAAGC
>WTHE01000595.1 GCA_011523315.1 Candidatus Binatota bacterium | reverse complement strand
GGTCCAGCTCGACAATCATGCCTTCGCCACCTTGCTCTTGGATTACCTGCTCCAAGCCAGACGCATTGGCGGCATTCCGGGTCGTCAACACGACGAAGAAGCCCTCTTTGGCAAACTTCTGAGCGACGGCACCGCCGATGCCCCAACGCGCCCCGACGGGTATATCGCTGTCGTCGATCACCTTACCGTGCGCGAGTTTGGTATTACGGCCGTCTGACTGCCACTTGGAGGTTGCTCCCACCACGACGGCGACCGGTTTACGGGTCGAGGTCATATCAGGCTCCTTTGCCCTTGTTGCAAGTTACCCAAACGTAAGGAAAAAGAGCCACATTTACAACGGCAAAAGGTCGGCCCCGGATATAACAGCCGCATGGGAGAGTTTGTCGGCAGGAAGTGGGGATATCCAACGCGCCAGCGCGGTTTCCAACAGCCTGAAACCCACGCTGGCGCGGTTGCGCCCCTGCTCGGCTCTCTCCTCGGTTGCCGCCCCAAGGTGGCTTCCCGGCTTAGCCAATTGTCGGCAATCTCACGTTCCCGGCTGACGGTCCATGGCTGCCAGGCCCTCCAGGGCCAGGCCGTAGCCCAGCCCGTCCCGCATCAGACGCTTGAGTTCCTGGGTCAGGGCAACCCGCGCATAGCGCAGGGTCAGGGGCGGTTTTTCGGCCAGCTGCTCGGCCAGCTCCCAGGCCCGGGCCAGCAGGGCGTCTCGGGGCAGGACTTCATTGACAACCCCCAGGTTCAGGGCCTCCTGGGCCGACAGCTTCTGACCCGTCAGCAGGAAATACCGCCCCCGGTTTGCTCCCAGCACCAGCGGCCAGACCAGATGCACCCCATCGCCCGGCACGACGCCGTTCGGAAAATGCGGCGCGTCCTGGAAGGCGGCCGTGTCCGAGGCCAGGACAATATCGCACAAGACGGCGATTTCGGCGTGGATCAGCGCCGGGCCGTTGACCGCGGCAATCATCGGCACCTCGATGTCCAGCAGGTTGAGCAGCAGGCGCTTGCCCTCCCAGTAAATCTTGTCCCAGCCACGCGGCGTGCCCAGATCGCCGCTGAAGCTGGAGAAATCAATATCGGCACAAAAGGAATCGCCGGTACCGGCCATGATGACCACCTTGTTTTCCGGGTCGGCGCCGATATCGGTGCAGGCATAGGCGAACTCGCGGTGGATGCTTTCGTTCCACACCATGGGTCCGCCGTTGTTGTGGAGGGTCATCTCCAGGATACCGTTGCGGCGCTGCATACGGATATCCTGGTATTTGTTGGCGTAATCTTCGAGCTTCGGCATACTTCTCCTCCTTTTGCTGTGTGTCAGAACCTCACTCGGGTTCACTCCGGGATCGCTCATCTGCACCGTCCAGCTGGGTTTTGGACCAGTAGCCCCACTGGACCGGATAATGGACCAGCTCCAGCTTGATGCCGTCCGGGTCGGCAAAAAAGACCGCATAGTAGTGCGGCCCGTACTCAGGGTAGGACGCCGGGGGATCCAAAACGGTCAGCCCCTCGGCCACCAGAAAATCGTGGAAGCGGTCAACGTCGTGGCGGTGTCTGACCCGGAGCGCCAGATGGTGCAGGCCGGCTCGGAACCGGTTGTGACCGGTGGCTTTCTCCTCCGCCGCGGCTTCCTTGACGCCGATGATGAGGTAGGCGTTATGAAACCCGGTGTAGTGCGGGTGGATCATCTTGCGAAATCCCAGGGCGCCCAGAATCTTTTCGTAAAACGGCACGGACCGGGACAGGTCGGTCACTGTGATATCGAGGTGATCCACCCCCAGGACCTCCGGCGGCTCCCCATCCGGCCCGGCCAGAGGAAACGAACCGGGAATCATGGCCGTGCGCAGATACGGCTTTTTGAACACCTGCTCTGGAGACATATCCGCTCCTCTCTCACTCCCAGAGGTTTACCCCGGCTGGGGTGGACGGGTCAAGGAAAAGCTGGGGGTGCTTTCTCCGACGTGGACGCAGGACCGCATATCTCGCTCTCGTCGCTTGAAGCGTGTGGGGAAGTATTCCACCCGGCTATTCCTTTGCCCCAACAGCTACACTATTTGCCCCAAGGCACGAAATATGGTTTGGAAGTCGTGGAAGAATTCTCGGCGGTGAAAGCGATCAGCCGCTAGACTCAGCCCGAAACGGACGACCCCATTCCAATGCATAATGAGGCCTGGATCTTTGGCTATGGTTCCTTGATCTGGAACCCGGGCTTTGCCTTCACCTGGCGCAAAACCGGCTATATCCGGGGCTGGGCGCGGCGCTTCTACCAGGGCTCGACCGACCACCGTGGCGTGCCCGGCGCGCCGGGGCGGGTGGTGACCCTGGTCGCCGAGGCCGAGGCGGTATGTTGGGGGGTGGCCTACGGCGTCACCGAGCGTTCTCTCGACTCGGTCTTGGCCTACCTCGACCAACGGGAACAGGGCGGGTTTCAGCGCCGCTGGATGCCGTTTTACTCCGGCGCGTCCGAGCCGTCCGGCAAGGTGTGCGTCTACATTGCCGCAGGCGACAACCCGGAGTATCTGGGACCCGCCCCCGTGTCGGCCATTGCCCGCCAGATCCGTCACGCCACAGGCCCGAGCGGCTCAAATGCCGAGTATCTGACCCGCTTGGCCGACAGCTTACGCGCGCTGGGAGTAAAGGATAGGCACGTGTTCGAGTTGGAGCGCCAGGTGTGTCGTCTCGGCCCCTCGGACGGGACGGGCGAGCCTGAGCTTTAATCCGGCAATCCAAAGGCCAGCAGCGCGCGTTCGAGCAGCACGCGCAGGGCCGGTCTCATTGCGCCCAGGCCGCCCCGTGCAGGGCCGGCAGCACCACCTGATTGAACAGCCGGTCGTGCAGCGTCAGGTGAAAACAATCGACCCCCAGCTCGTGAAACTCGCGCATCCGGCCCAGGATAGTGTCCGGGCTGCCAATGAGACGGCTGGCCAAGCCCTCGTTGCTGTCCAGATGGGTCAGCGGGTCATCGCTCGGCTGCCACATGCCCTGGGCACCGCTGACCTTTTGCCGCCGCCGGGCCAGGACGGCCGTGTCCTGAGCCTCGACCATGGCCCGAATGGCCGCCTCGGCCTCGCCGTCAGTCTCGCGGCACAGGGGAATGGCGTACAGGGCAAAGCGGACCCGGCGGCCCGTCTCGGCCGTCCGTTTGCGGACCGTCTCAATGATCCGCCCGATCTTGTCCGGCCGCCCGCCGTTCAGAAACATCCAGTCCGAGTGCCGGGCGGCCAGCGTCATGGCGGCCGCCGACTGCCCGCCCTGAAAGACTTCGAGCCGGGGCGACAGCGGTCTGGGTTCCAGGCGCAAGCCGCGAACCTGGTAGAAGCGTCCGGTGTAGTCGAACTCCTCGTGGGTCCAGGCGCCGCGTAAAATCTCGACAAACTCGCTCGTCCGGGCGTAGCGCTGGTCGTGTTCGATCAGCTCTGCCCCGTACATGCCGAACTCGGCCTCGTGCCAGCCAGAGGTGACGTTGATCGCCCAGCGGCCGGCCGTCAGTCGGTCGAGCGTGGCTCCCCATTTGGCAATCGCTGCGGGCAGGAAAAAACCGGGATGGATGGCCGTGATCAGCCGCAGACGCCGGGTCTGGGCGGCGTAAAAAGCCGTCATGGCCAGACAGTCATAGCTCGAACCCTCGATTTCCTGGCCACTGCCCCACCAGCGCTGGGCGACCAACAGGTAGTCAATGCCGAGCGCTTCGGCGGCCTGGACCGGGTCCAGCAGGCGCTCGGTCAGCTGCGGTCCGTGGAGTTCGGCCAGACCCAGAGCCCGGTTTTTACCGGTCAGCTGGGGCACGGCCAGGGCGGTCGGTGCCCAGGTGCAGGTCAGGATGCGGGCCATGACAGCTCCGTCACAGGCCCAGAGCCGGGCCACACGAGACGCGGCAGGCGTTGATAAGCGGAGTGGAGAAACACGCCCGTCCGCCATACGCGACTGGACGGGCGGAAGAGGTTGGCTTAGCCCATGCAGATGGCGTTCAGTTTATTGCCGTCCAGATCGCGGAAATAGCCGATATACGGCCCCTGATCTCCGCCACGCCGGCCCGGTGCTCCCTCGTCGGTACCACCCAATTCCAGCGCCTTTTTGTGAACCGCATCGACTTGGTCGGTGCTGGCCGCGGCCAGGGCGACCATGACGCCGTTGCCGACGCTGGCGGCGTTACCGTCAAACGGGGTGGCCAGAGCCAAATTCGGTGAGCCGGGCTTGCCCCACAGCTTGATGCGGCCCGCGTCCATCAACACCTTGATGTCAGGATCGAGCTCGGCCAGCAGGGCGTTATAAAAATTGGTCGCCCGGTCCATATCGCTTGTGCCCAGGGTGACATATGCAATCATTGTTGCTCTCCTTCCTTCATTTCGGTCTGGCCGAAATGTGACACAGTCCGGGCGCCTTGGGAAGTCCCCCGGCCGCGGCTTCAGTCGTCGGGCAGCTGGCCCAGCGCCTGTTGCATGGTGTCGATATGCCCCTGGGCGTCCAGCCCGCCGCCCAAGGTGCGCAGACACAGGTGGCTCAGTCCAGCCCGGCGCCAGCCGGACACCCGGTCGCGCCACTCGGCCTGACTCGGCCCAACGACCGCCACGCCGACCTCGGTGCCAATGGCGGACGGGTCGCGACCTGCGGCCCGGGCCTGCTGATGAATGTCGGCCTGAACCGCAGGAGACTCTTCGGGCGGGCAGAGCACAAACCAGCCGTCGGCCTGACGGCCGATGCGGCGACGAATGCGCGCAATCGGACGGCTGTTGGGGCCGATCCAGACCGGAATCGGCCGCTGAACGGGCAGCGGGTCGAGGCCCGCGCCGGACACGCTGTCCCAGCGTCCCTGAAAGTCAACCGTCGTCTGGGTCCACAGCTGTGTGAGCAGCTCCAGCTGTTCTTCGCAGCGGGCACCGCGGGTCTGAAAGTCCACGCCCATCGCCCGGTACTCCTCCGGGCTGGCGCCGACGCCAACGCCCAGACGCAGGCGTCCCCCAGATAAGACATCGAGTTCGGCAGCCTGCTTGGCGAACAGGACGGTCTGGCGCGAGGGCAGAACGATGACGGACGGCACCAGTTCTATGGTGTGGGTC
>WTHE01000175.1:2983-5056 GCA_011523315.1 Candidatus Binatota bacterium | reverse complement strand
CTAGCGTCGCCCGCCGCCTAACTCACGCTCTTCGACCTCGATCAGCAGCTCGCGTGAGACGGTCAGCTGGCCGGCCTCGATATCCTGGGCCGAGGCTCGCTCGGCGGCCAGGCGGCACACCTTCTTGAGGTCCAAGCCGTGAAACTCGAGATCCAGCTCATCCTGGGACACCCAGACCTGAAGGCGCTGACCGTCGGCCAAAGAGCATTCGTAGCCGACCGCGCGCTGGGGCCGGTTCCGCTTGCGGTCCATATTGGTCACTCGATTTGCCATGTTCAGCCCCTCTCGCGGCGCAGGACTCCGGCCTGGTCGACCCGGCTGCGCAGAACGTCAAGTTCTTCAGCGCTGGGCAGTTCGGTGGTTGGAACCCGCTCGGGTATGACCAGGCGAAAGCCGGTCTGGTCCCGGACCTGCTCAACCGACACGCCCGGATGCAGGGAGCGCAGCCGCATACGCTTTTCGTCTTCGGTAAAGTCCATGATGCACAGCGGGGTGACGCAGTACTTGGGACCTCCACCGGGAATGCCGAGTTTTTTGCGGGCGTCGGCCCCGCCCGAGCCCCAGCCGACTGTGCTGACATAATCGCAGCGCTCCACAAAGGTGCGGGCGGTGTGGGAGTTGAGCACAATGTAATAGCGGCCGACATGGGTGCTCAGGGTCGGCGTGCCGACCGAACCCGGGCCGCGAAAGCGCAGCTTTTTGTACTCCGAACCCACCCCGATCAGGTTGGTGTTGCCGTGGGGGTCGATCTGCACCCCGCCGATGAAGAAGACGCGCTTGTGCCAGTCCCGCAGCCGGTCAAAGCGGTGCCCGGTATCGCTGTACGACTCGGCCCAGCGCACCACCCGCCGGTCCCAGCCAAAGGCCGGCATGGGCAGGCTGTCCAGATGCGCCACATTCATGCGGGTGCCGAGGAAGATCAGCTCCATGTTCGGGCCGTGCAGGCTGTGGGCCAGGCGCACCGCAGCCTCGGCCACCGGCATGGCCACGCCGACCTGGAGCAGCTCGCTGTCTTTCAGCTCCCGAGCCAGAAATACGGCCATGATTTCTTGGGGCGTGCAGTCGTGTTGCATAGGATCCTTTTTTCCCCTCGCCCCTTTGGGGAGAGGGTCAGGGTGAGGGGGGCCTCTAGTATTCGTACAGCGACAGCAGACGCTTGATGCCGATGCGCTCCAGATAGTCGGCGTGGGTCTCGGGCTCCCGACAGTAGTGGTTCAGAAAGTGGTCCAGGCCGGCCGGGTCGTCGTGCTGAGCCGCGTCGGTCGCGGCCCGGACATAGGTTTTCAGGAATGCGTTGTCCGTAATGTAGTAGCCGCGACTGTAGAACGGATGGGCGCCGTAGGGCATGCGCACCACGCCGTCGGCCCCAGCAATCGTCGTTGCCCACGGGTTGGCCCGGACATCCTCGTTGGCGATGATTTTTTCGACCTGGACGAGCGTCCGCTCGGCCGCCCGGTACAGGAACAGGTCGAGCCAGCCCGGACCGCCAAAATGCTGGACATTGCCGTACGGGTCGGAGGTGGCGGCGTGCAAGAGGCTGACATCGGGTGTGATCGCCGGCACGGCCAGCAGGGTCTGGCCCTTGATCGGGTCGGTCATGACCTTGAGGTCGGGGTTGACCTCGGGCAGTGAGGTGCCGACCCCGCCGCGCCAGGGCAGAAACGGCAAATCCTGGGCGGCGGCCCGCAGGCCGGCCGTCAGAATGCCCTCTTCACACTCCCAGACTTCGACCCGGCCCTGCTCAGCCGCGCGTCGAAACGAGGGCGCGACAGCCACCCCGAAGCCGCCGCCGGCGTAGTAGCTGACGGCTTTGGCGACGCACCCGGCGGCAATCAGCAGGTCCAGCGACAGGCCGCTGGCCACCACGGTCAGGTTTTTTACCCCGCGCCGGATAATATGGCGCAGCAGGGCCATGGGGGCCGGTTCGCCGACCGCGACCGTCATGCCGTCTTCGATCCAGCCGGCGGCGTCCGCCTCGTCGAGTATGCGTGGGGTTCGTTCTACTGCCGACATAGGCTATGTTTCCCTCCTTGTCGGGCTGACATATACGATAAGAGGAGGGAAAAATCAAAA
>WTHE01000175.1:0-2883 GCA_011523315.1 Candidatus Binatota bacterium | reverse complement strand
TGTCAAAACCGAGGACAGTCACAAGTCACACTCCGGTGTGCAGTCAGGAGGAAGACGTATGAGTGAGCGTATCGCAGTCGTTGCCGGTGTTGGCGCGGGTATTGGAGCGCGCTTTGTTGAGACATTTGCCCAGGAGGGCTATCGGGTGGCCGCCCTGGCCCGCAACCAGCAGTCGCTGGACCGGATTCGGGACGGGCTCGGCAGTCTGGCCGAGCGGTGCGTGTTCTGGGCGACCGATATTACCGACCGCGAGCAGGTCGCGGCGACCTTCGAGCGGGTACGGAGCGAGCTTGGGCCGGTCAGTCTGCTGATCGCCAACGCCAGCGCGGCCAAGCGCGGCTCGTTTCTCGATCTGAGCCCGGACGAGTTCGAGAACCATTTGCGCGGCTGTACCTTCGGGCCGTTTCTGTGCGTCAAACAGGCCATTCCCGACATGCTGGCCAACGGCGGGGGAACGGTGGTGTATATTGGCGCGACCAGTTCGGTCAAGGGCTATGCCCGGTCATCCGGCTTTGCGCCGGGCAAGTTTGCCCTGCGCGCCCTGGCCCAGTGCAACGCCCGAGAGTTTGGGCCGCAGGGCATTCACGTCTTCCACGTGATTATCGACGGCGGGATAGACAGCGTGCCGCTGGGCGAAGACCGGGCCTGCCGACCCGGCATGCTGGACTCCCGGTCTATCGCCCGGGTCGTGGCCCAGGCTGTGGCCCAGCCGCGCGATACCTGGATGCAGGAGTTCGACATCCGGCCGGCCGAAGAG
This sequence comes from Candidatus Binatota bacterium, assembly GCA_011523315.1. GTDB lineage: Bacteria > Desulfobacterota > Binatia > Bin18 > Bin18 > JAAXHF01. The sequence continues at coordinate 2,126 of WTHE01000175.1, read as the reverse complement.
AGCTTTTAGTCAGGCCATGTTCTTGACCGTGCCGCCGTCAATGTCATACGCCGCCCCGGTAATGAAGCTGGAGCGTTCCGAGGCCAGAAAGGCGACCAGGCTGGCAATTTCCTCGGGCCGGCCGAAGCGGCCGAGGGGAATATTGGCGGCGGCAAAATCGTTGATCATGGCGTCCGGGTCGTCGGGATTGAAGGTGGTGGCCAGCCCCTCCCACAGCGGGGTGCGGACCGGTCCCGGACACACGGCGTTGACCAGGATGTTGTCCTTGGCCAGCTCGTCGGCCAGGGTCTTGGTCAGGCTGATGATGGCCGCCTTGGTGGCGTTGTAGTCGATCAGGCCGGCGTTCGGCTGTTTGCCGAAGACCGACGAAATGTTGATGATCCGGCCCCAGCGCTGTTGACGCATGGCCGGCAGGGCCAGCCGCGAGCAGCGGATGACGCTGAACAGGTTGATATCGAGATTATCCTGCCACTCGTCGTCGGACAGGTCGAGCGCCTGGCTGAGGTGGTACCAGCCGGCGTTATTGATCAGGATGTCAAGCCGGCCGAAACGCTCCTGGGTTTTTTCAAACAGAGTATTGATGTCGGCCGCTTTGCTCATATCGGCCTGGACCGCCAGGGCTTTGGGGCCGAGTTTGGCGGCCGTTTGCTCCAGTTGCTCGGCGCCTCGGGCGCAGATCGCCACCTGCGCGCCCTCCTGGACCAGACACTCGGCCATTGCCTGGCCGAGGCCGTAGCTGGCTCCGGTAATGATCGCCACCCGTCCTGTCAGACCAAGATCCATGCTGTGTCCTCCTGTCATGCTCCGTCAGTTTGGGGTGTGGTGTAGCATGACGGCCAAAAGAAGCAAGAGATCTAGGCTCCCCCAGCCATGGCTGCTACCCTGTGGGCCGCAAACTCATCGTCCAGAGAGGAATACATATGAAGGAATTTGCTGATCGAGTTGCCGTTGTCACCGGAGCCGCCAGCGGGATTGGCCGAGCCCTGGCCGGGCGCTTTGCCGCCGCGCAGATGAAAGTCGTGCTGGCCGATGTCGAGGCCGAGGCGCTGGGGGCTGCCGAGCGCGAGCTGAGGGCGCAGGGCGCAGAGGTGCTGGGTGTCGTGACCGATGTGTCCAAGGCCGACCAGGTCGAAAGCCTGGCCCGGCGCGCCGTGGACGCCTTTGGCGGCGTGCATATTGTGTGCAACAACGCGGGCGTTGGCGCAGGCGGTCTCACCTGGAGTCATCCGCTCAAGGATTGGGAATGGGTGCTGGGCGTCAACCTGTGGGGCGTGATTCACGGTGTGCGGACCTTTGTGCCCATCATGCTGGAGCAAGGGACCGACGGCCATATCGTCAATACGGCTTCCATGGCCGGGCTGGTGTCCGGGCCGTTCATGAGCATCTACGATGTGACCAAACACGGGGTGGTGACCCTGTCCGAGTCGCTCCACTACGAACTCATGATGCAGGCCGCGCCGGTTAAGGTGTCGGTTCTGTGCCCGGGCTTTGTCAGAACCAACATCCTCGACTCCGAGCGCAACCGGCCGACCGAGTTGCAGACCCCCGAGCAGGAGTCGGACGAAGCCGGTCAGGCCATGGGCGAGACCTTCCGGCAGTTTATTGAGCAGGGCATGCCGCCGGCCGAGCTGGCCGAAAAAGTCTTTGCCGCCATCCAGGCCGAACAGTTCTACATCCTGCCCCACCCGGAACTGCTGGAGACGGTGCGCTCGCGCATGGAAGACATTCTGGAGCAGCGCAACCCGACGCTGGCCATGCCGGGCTTTTTTGGCGCGTCCGGGAGCTGACGACCCCCGGACGCTACCCGAGGAGGCGACGCCGAAAAATCACAACGCCGCCTGAGGAGTAAGCCGTGACAGCCCCGCAACCACGCTATAGCTCGGAAGAGTTCGCCAGACGTGGCACCGAACTCTATGAACAACAGATCCGGCCTCAGGTAGAAAAAAACAACACCGGCAGGGTCGTGGCCATCGACATTGAAACAGGGGCGTTTGAAGTCGCCGATGATACCATCACCGCCTCCGATCTACTCCTTGCTCATCATCCACAGGCCCAGACATGGTTTGTCCGTGTCGGGCACCGGGGGGTGCATCGGTTTGGCCCGCGAAGTCTGACAAAGCTGAGAT
>WTHE01000041.1 GCA_011523315.1 Candidatus Binatota bacterium | reverse complement strand
CTACCGTATGGATTTCTGTGCCCACCTGTTAGACACCGTCGGGCCGCAGTGGGCGGCCATGCTCGACCATCCCTTTCTGCGCCAGACCGCCGACGGCAGCCTGCCGCCGGGGCGTTTCGAGACCTGGCTGCAACAGGACTATGTGTTTGTCCGTGAGGAGTTGCGGGTCATTGGCGGGCTGATTGCCAAGGCTCCGCCTCAGCTCCAGCGCCTGCTCGGCGGTTTCATTCCCGGCCTGGCCGGCGAACTCGACATGTTCGAGGCCGCAGCCGCAGACCGCCGTATCAGCCTGGACAACATCGAACCGAATCCCGTGTGTCACGCCTACATGATGTTTCTCCAGGCCACCGTTCACAGCCGGGATTTTGCCGAGTCGTTTGCCGTGCTGTACGGGGTGGAGCGGGCCTATTACGACTCCTGGAGCCGGGTGAAACAGCGCCAGGACCACGCCAGCCCCTACCAGAGCTTTATCGACCACTGGAGCGGCCAGGCGTTCGGAGCCGGGCTGCGCGAGGTCGAAGGCTGCCTCGACCAGCTCGCCGCCGAGTGCGGCGCGGCCGAACGCGCCCGCATGGAAGACCTGTTTCGCCTCACGGTCCGGTACGAGTATCTGTTTTGGGACATGGCCCTGAACGGGGCGGACTGGCCGGTCTAGTTCCGTTTCCGCCCCAGCCAGACGTGCGTGGGCCGCGCCCAGCGGGTCTTCGAGAGGCACACCATGGACGATACGGCGATTCAAGAGCGCTTCCAGCGCATCGCGCCGCAGGCCGACTTTTGCTCCCTGCGTCTGGTCGAGGAACGCTCGCAACACGTCTCCGTCCGCCAGAATATTGTCCAACCGGTCACCAACTCGGAAGACCTGGGGGCCATGATTACAGTCGTGGACGCCGGTGGGCTGGGCTATGCCGCGACCAGCGATCTCAGCCAAGCGGGGCTGGCTCGGGCGGCCGAACGCGCCCGGGCCTGGGCCAGCCGTAGCGCCGACCGCAGCGTGCTGGATTGGTCCCGGCTGCGACCGGCCGGGCAGAGCGGCACCTATACCACGCCGCTTGTCAGGCCGTGGACCTCGGTTCCGCTGGCGGACAAGATCGACCTCCTGCGCCGCGTGTGCGAGCAACTCAAGACGGACACCCGCATTGTCGACTGGGAGGCCAGCCTGTCCCACACCGAGCATCACAGCCTGTATGTCACGGCCGACGGGACCCGCGTCCGGCAGCGCCTGCATTTGCTGGTTCCGATGCTGAGCGCCACGGCCAACGCCGGCTCGGACACCCAGACCCGGACGTTCGGCGGCCGCGGCTTCTGCCGTCAGGGCGGCCTCGAAGTGCTGGACCAGACCGGCTTTGAGGCCGAAGCGCTGCGGATTGCGGCCGAGGCCGTGGAGCTGCTCGACGCCCCCAACTGTCCGCAGGCCAGGATGGATGTCCTGCTCGCCCCAGACCAGATGATGCTCCAGATCCACGAGTCCATCGGCCACCCGCTGGAACTGGACCGTATTCTGGGCGATGAGCGCAACTACGCCGGCACCAGTTTCGTCACCCCGGACATGTTCGGCAGTTACCGCTACGGCTCGGAGCTGCTCAACATCACCTTTGATCCCAGTCGGACCGAAGAGTTTGCCAGCTACGGTTTTGACGATGACGGCCAGCCCGCCCGACGTGCATACCTGATTCGACACGGGGTGCTGCAACGCGGCTTGGGCGGACTCAGCTCGCAGACGCGCAGCGGGCTGCCCGGCGTGGCCAACTCACGCGCCCAGAGCTGGAACCGACCGCCCATTGACCGGATGGCCAACCTGAACCTGGAGGCGGGCGAGTCCAGCTTTGCAGACATGGTCGCGGCCGTAGAACGCGGCGTCTACATGCAGACCAACACCTCGTGGTCGATTGACGACTCGCGCAACAAGTTCCAGTTCGGCTGCGAGTGGGGCCGTCTGATTGAAAACGGGCGGCTGACCAGTGTGGTCAAAAACCCGAATTACCGTGGGGTGTCGGCGACCTTCTGGCGCAGCCTCAAGATGGTCGGCAGCCAGCTCCAAGTCCTGGGCACGCCGTACTGCGGCAAGGGCGAACCGAATCAGATCATTCGCGTCGGCCACGCCGCGCCGCCGTGTCTGTTCGGCGAGGTTGACGTCTTCGGGGGCGCCTGATGCAGGAATACTTCGTCGAGCTGGCCGATAGCCTGACCTCGCTGCTGCGCGGCAACGAAATCTACACCTGTAGTTTTGCGGCCGAGGACTCGGACTTCGTCCGCCTCAACCGCAGCGCCATACGCCAAGCCGGAAGCGTAAGCCAACGGACCCTGTCGTGCGACCTGATTGACGGACAACGCCACGCCTCGGGCCAGCTGGCCCTGTCCGGCGACCTGGACCTCGACCGCTCGCGGTTGGCCGGTTTTGTCGCCCAGCTCCGCGAACAGCTGCCCTCTCTGCCCGAAGACCCGCATCTCCTGTACGCCACCGAGGTGCGGTCGAGCGAGTACCTGGGCGACAACCACCTGCCCGAAGACAGCGGGGCGATTGTCTCGGCCGTGCTCGACGCCGGACACGGCCACGACCTGGTCGGCATCTATGCTGCGGGCGGCATCTACCGGGGGTTCGCCAACTCATTCGGGCAGCGCAACTGGTTTTCGACCTATACCTATAACCTGGACTGGAGCCTGTATGTCCAGGCCGACAAGGCGGTCAAGAGCCGCTACGCCGGCTTTGTGTGGGACCCGGCCGAGTTCAGCCGCAGGATGGACGCCGCCCAGGCCCAACTGGCCGGTCTGTCACGGCCGGCGCGGACGATTGAGCCGGGTGAGCACCGGGTCTATCTGGCGCCGACCGCCCTGGTCGAGATTGTCGAGCTGCTGTCGTGGGCCGGGTTTGGGCTGAAGGATCACCGCACCAAGCAGACGACCCTGCTCAAGATGGTCGAGGAGGGCCAGCGGCTGAGTCCGCAAATCACCCTGCTGGAAAACACCGCCGACGGCGTGGCGGCCAATTTTCAGGACGCCGGTTTTCTCAAACCTGACCGGGTGCCCCTGATTGAGGCCGGCGCTTTTGGCGAGTGCCTGGTCTCGCCCCGCTCGGCCAAGGAGTACGGCGTGCCGACCAACGGGGCGTCGGGCTGGGAAATGCCCGCCTCCCTGGACTTGGCCGCCGGGACGATCCCGGACAGCGAAATCCTGCGCCGCCTGGATCGCGGCGTGTATATCAACAACCTGTGGTATCTCAACTATTCCGACCGGACTGCGTGTCGCATGACCGGCATGACCCGCTTTGCCACCTTCTGGGTCGAGCACGGCGAACTCCAGGCTCCGCTCAACGTCATGCGCTTTGACGAGACCCTGTACCGGCTGTTGGGCGACAAGCTGCTGGGACTCACCACCGAGCGTGACTTTCTGCTCGACCCCAGCACCTACCACGCCCGTTCGACCGGCAGCTTCCGGGGACCGGGCGCGCTGGTCGAGGACTTCCGGTTTACCTTATAGACGGAGATGAGAGACGGCGTTTCGATAGGAGAGATGCATGGCCAGTATCAAGATTCTCGATCAAACCTACGAGTTGCCCACCATTGCCACAGAGAAATTCTATGGGCTGCAAGAACAGCTCCGCACCCGTCAACAGATCATCCAAGCGGGCAAACGGTCCCGCCGTTGGGGAATCATTCAGTTCGGGTCCGTCAGGATCAGTCATGAGGAACGCCTTCAAGAATTGACACTCCTAGTGTCGGACTATGAGGCCATCATTGCCGGGCTACAGGAAGGAAAGGGGGCGTATGATCAGTTCTTCGCGCGTTTGGCCGCCGGGGTGCAGGATGCTGTAAGCAGCCGCATTGCTGCTCTCCGTCAGCTCGAACAGGAACGGCAGGCGCTCCACGAGTCGGAGTCGGCCCGGCAAGACGAAGCCCTGAGGCAGTTAGGGGGACAGCAGGCCGAGCAATTGTTGCAGGCCGTGCGCCTTCTTGGTCAGGCCGCCCTGTTGTTGCTGAAGAAAGTCGAGCTGTGCAGGGAGGGCTTGCGGAAGCTGGCGGATGATCAGGCCCTGCAACAGCAAGTACTCTCTCAGCTGATGGGACGCCTGGACGCCCAGCGCCGCGCCTACGAACTCCAACAACGGATTGATCGGACGGCCCGCGAAGTGGCACAAATGGCGGAAGTGGCGTTGCAGTTTGAGGACTATATGCGTGAGCATTTCGGCCCCTTGCAGAATGTCCTTGAACAGGTCGTGCAAGCGGATGAAAGCCTGCACCGAGCCGTGACGGAGATTGAAGCGATCACCCACCAGATGCTGCAAGAGCGGAGCCTTTCGCTCCTGGCAGGAGCGGACGAGATCGAAGGACCGTGGCTCGACTTTCTGGTCAGCAGCCATATCAAGCGGGAACGCCTCGAGGATATCCTGAATCGCGCTGGGCGGGAAGATGACGTTGTAGCTGAACTCGACGGGGCCATCGCTACGGGCGGTTCCGCAACGATACTTGAGGCGCTGGATAACATTGAGACATTTGTTGACCTGCGCCTCACCCCGCTTGTTCCTGAGCCCATAGCCGAGTTACCCGTTGCAGAGCCCGTACCCATGTTCCGCACTCGCCCAATAGAGCCCGAAATGATTGAACTGCCTGGTGGTATGTTCAGTATGGGTGCCAAAAACGGGGCCAAGAATGAAAGACCGCTGCATGAGGTGACGCTCAGCCGGTTCTCTATCGGTAAATATCCTGTCACCTTTGAGGAATACGAGACGTTCTGTGAGGCCACGGGTGAGGAAAAACCAAGCGACCAAGGCTGGGGGCGAGAACGCAGGCCAGTTATCAATGTATCCTGGCATGACGCGCTTGCCTACTGCAAGTGGCTCAGTGAACAGACGGGACGGCATTACCGCCTGCCTAGCGAAGCGGAATGGGAGTACGCGACCCGAGGGGGGTCGCAGAGTCAGGGCTACACATACGCCGGGAGTGATACTCTGCGTTTCGTAGGGTGGTATGAGGAGAACAGCGGCAGTAATCGAAAATATCCACTGGGGCTCCCCCAACTGGGGCTCCCCCAACGGATTTTGCGTTTGGTTGAATGGTATATAA
>WTHE01000435.1 GCA_011523315.1 Candidatus Binatota bacterium | reverse complement strand
CGACCGCCCACACCATCTCAAACACACCGGCGATGAACACGGACAACCAGGCCATGGAATCGTTCCCGGAGCGCGATGGCCGATCGGCTGGCTAGGCGCGGCTGCGCAGCGGCTCAAAAAACTCGGTCGCCTGCTGAATGACAAACGCGGGCTGCTCTTCGGCGATGAAGTGGCCGCACTCGGGCACCGCGCCGCCCTGAACGTCCTCGGCCACGCCCTGCCAGATCGACACGATATCGGCCAGAAAGCGCTCGCCGCCCCAGGCCAGGACCGGCATCCTGAGCTTCTCGGTACAGCTCTTGAGGTTGTCCAAATCCTGGTTCACGCCGGTGGCGTAATACTGAAAGCCGGCGCGCAGGGCGCCGGGCGCCGAGTAGACCCGGACATACTCGTCAATGTCTTCCTTGCTGAAGACCGTCGGACTGTAGTTGTAGTCCGGCGAGGTATAGAAATGGCTCAGATAGGCTCGGACGTTGGAGCTGACCAGCCGTTCGGCCAGGTCGGGAATGCCGGCATGAAAAAACACGTGCCAGAAGCGCTGGGCGACCTGCAGGTCCATTTTGTCGCCGGTACGGCCCAGGCCCGGTATCATATCCAGAATCATCAGCCGCTCGACCATCTCGGGGTGATCGTAGGCCAGATAGTAGGCCACCGCCCCGCCCCAGTCGTGGCCGGTCAGGCCGATCTTGTCATAGCCCAGGGACTGCACCAGGGCGTGCACGTCGGAGGCCAAGGTGCGCTTGTCATAGCCGGTCAGCGGTCGGCCGGAATCCCCCAGCCCGCGCAGGTCCGGGGCAATAACCGTAAAACGCTCGGCCAGGGCCGGCATGATCTTGCGCCACTCATACCAGCTCTGCGGCCAGCCGTGGACAAACACCAGCGGATAGCCGGAGCCGGCCGTGACGTAATGCATGCGAAAGCCGTTGATCATTTTTGTGTGGTGGGTCAAAAGCTCGGACATGGCTTGCCTCCTGTTTTAGCCGGCATCCTATGGTAGGATGCCGAGCAATGAAAGAGCCCGTTTTTCTCCAGGCCTGTCGCCGCCAGCCCACCCCCTACACGCCGGTATGGCTGATGCGTCAGGCCGGGCGCTACATGCCCGAGTACCGGGCCGTGCGAGACAAGGTCTCGTTTCTTGAGCTGTGTAAAACGCCCGAGTTGGCCGCCCAGGTGACGGTCGAGGCGGTTGAGCGGCTGGGCGTTGATGCGGCCATTATCTTTGCCGATATTCTGCTGATTGTGGAGCCGATGGGGGTTGGCCTGGAGTTCTCTCAGGGCGACGGGCCGGTCATCCACCGGCCGCTGCGTTCGGGCCGCGACATTGATCGGCTGCATGCCCGACCGGCCGCTCCGTCCCTGGGCTTTGTGTTTGAGGCGGTCCGCCGGGCTCGGGCCGCCCTGCCGCAGGAGATTGCCCTGATCGGCTTTGCCGGCGCGCCCTTCACCGTGGCCTCGTATCTGATCGAGGGCGGCGGCTCGCGCCACTATATCGAGACCAAGCGCCTGATGTACGCCGACCCCGGCGCCTGGCGGGCGCTGATGGCCTATCTTGTCCAGGCCACGACCGACTATCTGAACGGGCAGATTGCGGCTGGGGCACAGGCCGTTCAGCTGTTTGACTCGTGGGTCGGCTGTCTGTCGCCCGCCGACTACCGCAGCTTCATCCTGCCCCACATGCAGGCTTTGATAGGCGGCCTGGCTCCGGGCGTGCCGGTCATCCACTTCGGCACCAACACGGCCGGCCTGCTGGAGCTGCTGGCCGAGGCCGGCGGAGACGTGATCGGGGTGGACTGGCGCACCGACCTCGACGCGGCCTGGCCGCGGGTCGGCTTTGACCGGGCGGTGCAGGGCAACCTGGACCCGGTCAGTCTGTTTGCCCCGCTCGATATCCTGCGCGGCCGGACCGCACGGGTGCTGGACGCGGCGGCCGGGCGGCCGGGCCATGTGTTCAACCTCGGCCACGGCATTCTGCCCCACACGCCGGTCGAGCAGGTGATTGCCCTGGTCGAGTTGGTACACGAAATGTCGGCCCGATGAACGCCTGCCTTCCCCCATGCCCGTGTGAGCCTGTGCCGTATCCCCATGCCTTTTGACGCGATCCTGCTGCTTGCCTTTGGCGGCCCGGAAAACATGGACGAGGTGCGTCCCTTTCTGGCCAACGTGTTGCGTGGCCGCCCCGTTCCTCCCCAGCGGCTCGAAGCGGTCGTGGCCCACTACGCGCTGTTCAACGGCCGCTCGCCGCTCAAGGCCATCACCCTGCGCCAGGCCGACGCCCTGCACATGGCGCTGGCTGACGACGGACTCGACCTGCCGGTGTATGTCGGTATGCGCAACTGGCACCCGTATATCCACGCTAGCCTGAAGCGCATGGCGGCCGACGGGGTAGGCCGGGCTCTGGGCGTCATCATGTCGGCCCAGTACAGCGAGGCCGGCTGGCAGCGCTACCAGCACGATGTTGCGGCCGCCCGGGAACGGCTCGGAAGCCGGGCGCCTAGCGTGACCTACCTGCCCGGCTGGCACGATCATCCGCTGTTCATCGACGCGCTCAGCGATCTCACCCAGCGGGCCTTTGCCCCCATACCCCAGGACTGGCGCCCGACCACGCCGCTCGTTTTTACCGCTCACAGCGTTCCCAGCGTGCTGCCGAGCACCGCCCGATATGTGGCCCAGATTGAAACCGGTGCCCGCCTGGTTGCCGGCCGGCTGGGCCATGCGGCCTGGCGTGTGGCCTACCAGAGCCGCAGCGGCGACCCGCGCACGCCGTGGCTGGAGCCGGATATCGGCGTAGTGGTGCGGCAGCTGGCGGCGGAGGGTGCGCGTGAGTGTGTTGTGTGCCCAATCGGCTTTGTGTGCGATCACATGGAGGTTGTGTACGATCTCGATACCGAAGCCAGGCAGATTGCCGAGGGGCTGGGCCTGAGCATGCACCGCGCCAGCACGGTCAACGCTCATCCCACCTTCATTCGGATGCTGGCGGCGCTCGTGCGGCAAGAGTGGGAAAGGGCATGAACATGACATCTGCTCCGGCACACATCGCAATCATCGGCGGGGGGATTGCCGGGCTGGCTGCGGCACACCGTCTTGAGGAGCTGAGCAGGGAGCGCGAAGTCCCGCTGCGCTGCACCGTGCTCGAAGCCAGTGACCGTGTGGGCGGGACGATTGGCACGGAGCAGCGTGACGGCTTTGTGCTGGAGTACGGCCCCGATTCCTTTATCTCCGAAAAGCCGTGGGCCCTGGACCTGTGCCGTCGCCTGGGTTTGGAGGACGATCTGATCGGCACCCAGGATCGGTTCCGCACCACCTTTGTGGTGCGCCACGGGCGGCTGGAACCTTTGCCCGAGGGCTTCATGCTGCTAGCCCCGACCCGTTTGGGCTCACTCGTGCGTTCCCGCCTCTTTTCCTGGCCGGGAAAGCTGCGGATGGGCCTGGATCTGGTCCTGCCGCGCGGACCCCAACGGGACGATGAGAGCCTTGGCTCTTTTGTCCGGCGGCGGCTCGGCCGAGAAGCCCTGGAGCGGGTCGCCCAACCCCTGGTCGGCGGAATCTACACGGCCGACCCCGCCGAGCTGAGCCTGGCGGCGACCATGCCGCGTTTTCTCCAGATGGAGCGCGAGCGGCGCAGCCTGATCTATGCCCTGTGGCGGGCCGGGCGCAGCAGGCCCCAAGACGCCAAGGGGGCCAGCGGGGCGCGCTGGAGTCTGTTCGTGACCCTCAGAAACGGGATGCAGCAGCTGGTCGATACGCTGGTGGGACGCCTGTCGCTCGGCACGATTCGTTGCGGCAGCGCGGTGCGCTCGGTGCAGTTTCACGACACGGCCTGGCAGATCGAGCGCCGGGACGGCGGCCGTCTCCAGGCCGACGGGCTGATCCTGGCCACGCCGGCTTTTCAGACGGCTCGGATACTGCGGTCGTGCGACGCCGACCTGGCCGAGCGCTTGGCGGCCATCAGCTACAGCTCGGCCGCCACCGTCAGTCTGGCCTACCGCCGCCAGGACGTTCCGCACACCTTGAACGGCTTTGGTTTTGTCGTGCCGCGTATCGAGAATCGCGCGATTATCGCCGGCACCTTCTCCAGCGTGAAATACCTCGGGCGTGCCCCGGACGGCCAGGTCTTGCTGCGCGCTTTTGTCGGTGGGGCCTTGCAGGCCGAGCTGTTTGACCTGGACGATGACGAGATGGAGGACGCGGTCCGCCGGGAGTTTGCCGCTCTGCTAGGCATTGAGGCAGCCCCGCTCTTCAGCCTGATTGCCCGCTATCCGCATTCCATGCCGCAGTATCTGGTCGGCCATCTGGAGCGGGTGGCCGCCATCGAGCAACAGGTGGCGGCCCACCCCGGTCTGGCCCTGGCCGGCAGCGCCTACCGGGGGGTCGGTATCGCCGACTGCGTGCGTAGCGGAGAAGCCGCCGCTCAAGCCCTCCTGGACCAGCTCAGTTCTGTACCGCTACAAGCCAATGATTCCTCGTCCGGCTCGACCCTCGCCACTGACACCCGCTACATGAAGTAGCGAAAATCGTAAACGTTATCGACCATATCTGGGTTCTGTTGAATGATGTTGGCAAATGCTTGTGAATAAACCATCGTCACCGGGTACTTCTTGTACAGAGTGTTGTTGTTCCAGTCCATTTTCGTCAGGCCGAGAATACCGGCACAAGTTTCATGCCATCCTCCTTGACCGGTGAATCTTCGGATAAGGAGTGGCGATGGCGTAGGCTTAAGTGCCCCCTCCTTATAGACATTCCAATTTGGATTATCGACATGGACACCTTGTACGCTGCCTTGTGTCCATAACAGCGCTTCGTTTCGATCCACCGGGATATAGGTCCCCCGCTCAGTCGGATAGTTGTGCGCCTCCTGAGGCTGCCCCATGTTGAAGCGGATAGCTTTCCAATTTACACCCTTTACGATCTGGACCAGCTCCACCTCTGTACCATCACGAAAGCTGTCGAGAGCACCGAGAATTTCCTCTTCCTTGAATTCAGTGTTCTTGTGGATCGTTATCTTGGCCGGAGAGCGTCCAAAATGTCCGCTCTGATAAATTTCGAGGCTCCGAGATAAAAC
>WTHE01000179.1 GCA_011523315.1 Candidatus Binatota bacterium | reverse complement strand
AAGGTAACGGGTCAACAGGGTTCAGGTGGTTGAAGACCACGTTTCCTCTTTCTAAAACGCTGCCCGACAGGGTAAACGCGATCACCAGGGCGTAGATCGCCAGCGCCTCCATAAAAGCGATACCGATGATCATCGGCGTCTGAATCCGGTCGGCCGAGCTCGGGTTGCGACCGATGGACTCCATGGCCGCAGCAACGGCCCGACCCTGACCCAGACCAGCGCCCACCGCAGCAATGCCGATCGCCAGGCCGGCGGCCAGGGCAATCATGCCGCGCGAAGTGTCGCCCCCATCTTCAGCGAGTGCCGTACCGCTCGTTGCGAGCAGCATGAGCAGGGCAAACGCCCCAGTCAACCATACTTTCTTCATACCTCTACTCCTTTCTTGCCTCCCAACGGCAGAGACCTGGGCACGCCTCTCTTGTCCTCTCCACCCGTCCTCGCCCCTCTAGCCTGGGATGGCTGTTGGGTATGCGGTTTTTTCTCTCCCGACCTAGTGATGCTCGTCATGGGCCACGGCCAGCGACACGTACACCAGACTGAGCAGGGTGAATACAAAGGCCTGGACCAGGGACACAAACGCCCCGAGGCCATAGAACACGACCGGGACAACGACCTTGGTCAGATCGGTGAAGATCTCCAGCACCACATGGTCGCCGGTCATATTGCCGAACAGGCGCAGGCCCAGGGAAAAGGGCCGGACAAAATTGTCAATCAACTCCAGCGGCACCATCAGAAAGCCGAGCCACCAGATCGGCCCCACGAAGTGTTTTAAGTAGGCCAGGCCCTGTTCGCGAAAGGCGAAGAAGTTATAGGCCGTGAACGACAAGATGCCCAGGGCGAGGGTGACGTTGAAGTTGCTCGTGGGCGGCAAAAAGCCCGGCACCAGACCGCTCAGATTGGCAGCCAGAATGAAGAGAAAAAAGCAGCCGTAGAGAGGCACATAGCGCCGCGCCCGGTGTCCCAGGATGCCCTCGGCCATACCCGACACGCCCTCGACCAGCAGCTCGGCCATGTTGCGCAGGCTGAGCGAATCATCCGGGATATTGGGGTCTGGGGCGGCCTCCATCTGTCGCTTGGCCCGATAGGCCAGGAAAATAAGCACAACGGTAATCAGGAGGGAGGTCGCAATATGCCCGGGGAGCATATTCAGTCCGGGAATGGCGGAGACCCAGGTAAAAGGGTGGTGTTCCATTAGCGCTTTTCCACCAGATCTTGGATTTCGGTTCGCGATTCGGACAGGCCAACTATCACGCAGGCCAGCAGCAGTAAAGACACCCCAACCGCAAAGCTCTGTCCGTGGACCGGGTAGCGCAACAGCACGGCGCTCAATAATCCCAGAAACAACAGACTCTTGGCTACAAACCAGACGGCTGCGCGAGAGCGACCGGGCCCGCCCTGGGAGGGGGCCGACAGCAGGCTGCGGACGAGCTTTTTGAGCAACCAGAAATTGCCGTGCATGACGATGCCGCCCAGCAGGAGGCTCAGCCCATGCCCATATCCGAGCAGCCAACTCGCCCCGGCCCCCAGGCCGACCAGCACGAGGTTCAGCCGCTCAATCTTTTCTATCGTGGTGGGGCTGGTCTGCATGCGACAGGTGCTGGAGGAACACAATCAGACGGTACAGCGCTCCGGCCATCCCACCGACCGCGCCAAGAACCAGCAACACGGGAGCAGTCCCCCACAGGCTGTCGAGGTAGCGCCCGAGGAAAATGCCGGCCAGCACCGCCCCGGCAAACTCAAAGCCCAGAGCGCCATATCTGCCGTAGGTCAGAAGTGTGGGGTTACAGGCCATACCGATCACGAGCCGAGTTGCTGCATGACTTGGGTGGCGGCAAAGACGGTTTCGTCAATCTCGGCCTCACCGTGGGCCAGGGACACAAAGGCCGCCTCGAACTGCGACGGTGGGAGATACATGCCACGTTCGAGCATGCCGTGAAAATAGCGGGCAAACATCGCCGTGTCGCAGCTGACGGCGCTGGTGTAATCGCGGACCTGCTCAACGCCAAAGAAAACGGTGATCATTGAGCCGAGCTGGTTGACGCAAGCCTGCACGCCGGCGTCTCGGATGGCCCGGCGGAGTCCCTCCGCCAGGCGGCTGCCGAGTTCATTGAGGCGCGCGTACGCGCCCGGAGCATTCATGAGCTTGAGCGTTTCAATACCGGCCGTGACCGCCAAGGGGTTTCCCGACAGGGTGCCAGCCTGGTAGACCGGTCCGAGCGGAGCGAGACAGTCCATGATGTCCCGCCGACCGCCGACCGCAGCCAGCGGCAGACCGCCGCCGATCACCTTGCCGAAACAGCTCAGATCGGGGTCTATCCCGTACAGTTCCTGGGCGCCGCCGCGCGCCAGGCGAAACCCGCTCATGACCTCATCGAAAATGAGCACGACCCCGGCCTCGACGGTCAGGCGTCGCAGCTCGGCCAGGAAATTCGGATCGGGCAACACCACGCCCATGTTGCCGGGGACGGGTTCGATAATGATCGCGGCAACCGTGTCGGGGTTGGCACTGAGCTGGGCTTCAACGCTGGCCAGATTATTGTACTCGGCGATCAGGGTTTGGCTGGCAAAGGCTTCGGGCACGCCTTTGCTGTCGGGCAGACTCAGGGTCAGGGCGCCCGACCCGGCTCGGACCAGCAGGGCGTCGGTATGGCCGTGGTAACAGCCGGCGAACTTGATGATCTTGGTCCGTTCCGTATAGCCCCTGGCAATCCGCAGGGCCGTCATCGTCGCCTCGGTGCCGGACGAGGTCAGGCGGACCGTGTCAACCGCGGGAACGGCATCGACAACCAGCCGCGCCAGCTCAATCTCTTTGGCGGTCGGCGCACCGAAGCTTGTCCCGCGTTTGACCGCGTCCTCAAGGGCGCGCACGACCTGAGGGTGGGCATGGCCGGCAATCAGCGGACCCCACGAGCCGATATAGTCGATGTACTCCTTGCCATCCGCGTCAACCACCCGACAGCCACGACCGCGCTGGATAAAGCGCGGTGTGCCGTCTACCGCGCGCCAGGCGCGCACCGGACTGTTGACTCCGCCAGGTATGATTTCCTGGGCTTGGCGAAAAAGCTTATCTGACGTGGACATAGCGCGTTTTCGAACCTCACGATGGGTTATCCCGTGCTAGCACCGGCCGCCTGGCGCGTCAAGGTAAAAAAATATTGTGCTGGAAAATCAGTGACTTTTCAGACCCTGACATCGCGTTCCTTGTATTTCTCATCAAAAACGTCTACACACCGTAGTGCGACTGCGACACCGGACGCACTCTCTTTTTCTCGAACAGATATGCTGTAACAGATGGTCTTCTCCTTTGCTTCGCATCCCTATGGCTTCTTGGGCCAGGTTCCGCTGGGATGGAGGAAAAGAAGAGGGGGGAGAAGTGTGTGGAAAAGCCTGTGGAAAGGGTGGAAAAATCCTTTTTGGAATGAGGATTTAGTGAGTTATTCACAGGTGTGGATAACTCGCCGGAAGACTTGGGACGAGTATGTGGTATGGATCGGGTGTGGGAAAACGTACTGGACGTTGTTGAGGAAAAGATTGGGAAGACCAACACCGAGACCTGGCTGAAGCCGGCCCGTCCGATTGGACTGCGAGGAGACACTTTTCACCTGGAAGTGCCAAGTCCGCTTTTCCGGGAATGGCTCCTCAACAATCTTCTCGAACCGCTCGAAGCCTCGCTGGCATCTGTCCTCGGCCAGACGGCGCAGGTTGCGATCCACGTTCGCAGCGGTCAGCAGGGCGAGTTGTTTCCGGCCGACGACGCGTCGCCCCAGGCTGCGGATCAAGACGCAGCCACCAAGCGCCGCTCCAAGCCGGCTTCCAAACCGCAGGGCTCCCCCAAAAGCAAAGCTCGGCCGACCAAGAAAAGCGGGCTGTTGCAGAGCTTTACCTTTGCCAACTTTGTCGTCGGAGGCGGCAATCAGTTCGCCCATGCCGCAGCCCGGGCAGTGGCCGATCATCCCGGTAATCACTACAATCCGCTGTTCATCTACGGCGGAGTAGGGCTGGGGAAAACCCACCTGATCAATGCCATCGGACATGAAAGCCTCGTCAGGCAGGGCCGTAGCGGCGTATTTTATCTGTCCTCCGAGTCCTTTACCAATGAGCTGATTTCGCACATCCGTCGGGACCGCATGGACGACTTCAAAAACAAGTTCCGCCAAGCCGACGTGCTGATTGTCGATGACGTCCAGTTCATGTCTGGGCGAGAGCGCACCCAGGAGGAATTCTTCCATACTTTCAACACCTTACACGAGTCACACAAACAAATTGTGATCACTTCAGACAAATTTCCGAATGAGATTCAGGGGCTGGAAGAACGGCTGCGCAACCGGTTCGAATCGGGTCTGATTACCGACATTCAACCGCCCGACCTGGAAACCCGAGTGGCGATTCTGCAAAAAAAGGCTCAGGCCCGCAAAATCCAGATTTCGTCCGAGGTCGCGCTGTTCATTGCCTCAAACGTCACCGCCAACGTGCGCGAGCTGGAAGGCGGTCTCAATCGACTCGGCGCCCTGTCAAGCATGAATGCAACGCCGATTACCGTCGATTTTGCCCGTCAGGTGTTACACAACTTGGTCAAGGAGAAGGGCCCCAAGGTCACAATCGAAATGGTCCAGCAGGCCATTGCCAAATACTTCGGCATCCGGGTCAATGACCTGATCTCCAAAAAACGGACCAAACTGGTAGCTTTCCCACGCCAGGTCTCCATGTACCTGTGCCGCAAGCTGGCGAATGCCTCCTATCCAACGATTGGCATTCGATTTGGCGGCAAAGATCACACCACCGCCTTATACGCCTGCAATACAATCGAAAAACGGCTCAAACACGACGAAGAACTCCGCGCCATCCTGGATCGGATTGAAAGCACGATCTACAGCCAGCACGTCAAGGACCAGCCCTGATGCTCGATCTGAATCTCACTCTCAGCCGCCTGAGCAATGCCTCATCCTGTGGATAAGCCTGTGAATAACCTGTGGATAACCTGTGGATAACTCGGTCCCAAGCTGTGGATAACCTGTGGATAACTTGAGGGGGGGTGTGGATAACTTGAGGGGGGGTGTGAATA
>WTHE01000304.1 GCA_011523315.1 Candidatus Binatota bacterium | reverse complement strand
CCAGGATGGAGTGGTGCAGCCACTGCTGGCCAAAGCGGACCCGGGGGGCGCGCTCGCGCATATGATGGCCGGTGCTGCGCGTATCAACCGCCTGTTGAAACAGCGGAATCCGCGTCTCCCGCCACAGCCGGCGGCCAAACAGGAGCGGCGAGTTGCTGGCTACGGCCAGCAGCGGAGCGGTGACGGCCTGGGCGATGTTGTAACACTGGGCAAACTCCCCCGGTCCGACCTGGTAGTGGACCTGGAAACTCGTGCAGGCCGCCTCCAGCATGACCGAGTCATGTCTGACGCTCAGCTCATCCGCCCCCTTGAGCTGAAACTCGTAATCGCCCCCGCGTAGCTGGGTCAGAGCCGTATTCAGCTCCCGGTAGCGCGGCTTGGGGGTCATATTGCCGAGGGCCAGATCGGACTTGCGCAGGGTCGGCAAAATCCCGGTCAGGACAAGCTCGGCTCCGAGCCGCTGGGCAACCGCCCTGGCCTTGGCCAGCAGGCTGTTGAGCTGACATTCGAGCTGACTCAGGCAGTCGGCCCCGAAGTCCAGGGGATCGAGGTTGATCTCAAGGTTGAACAGCCCCAGCTCGGTGGTGTAGTGCGAGTCCTTGACCCCGTCCAGGATGTCCAGCGCGAGCGGCGCCGGACGCCGGGCGTCGTCCACCACAAAGAGTTCCTGCTCCGCCCCGATGCGGTGGATGCCGGACTCGATCATCCCCTCGCCGAGCATATGGTCCAGCACCTGGACATCCCGCAGCAGGTGCGAGATGAACCGGCGGCGTTGGGCGGCATTGGTGTCGTGGTGTACGTCCTGAATTCCCACAGCCCATCCCTCACGTTCGCGCGCTCTTCACGTACGGCTGGCCCGTCACGCATCGAGCCCGTACAGCCGGGCCGCATTGCCGGCCACCATGCGGTACACCTCGTCGTCCGGCACCCCGGCGAAATCTCTGGCGATCTGCTCCTGTGAGCGGGGAAACGTCCCCTCGGTGTGGGGGTAGTCCGCGCCCCACATCAGACGATCCACGCCGAGCAGTTCCCGGGTCAGGATTCCCGCCCGGTCATCCTCAAAGGTAGCCCAGAATTGACGCCGAAAGTAAAAGCTCGGCGCCTCGTCGAGCCGGGGCTCCATCCAGCGCCGGTGGTCCTGCCACCAGTGATCCATATAGGTCAGGACCGAGGCGATCCAGCCAATGCCCCCCTCGGCCAGGACAAAACGCAGCCCGGGATAGCGCTGCGGCACCGCGCTCCAGATCAGGTCGGCCATGGCCCGCATGACCATCCCGATCTTCCCGTCCACCAGCCCCACGCCAAAACCGATCCGGTCGCACTTGAGCAGGAGTTCTTCGCCGGTTCCGGTCCCGGCGTGGGTCGAGACCGGCAGGCCCAGTTCCTGCAAGGTCGCCCACAGCGGCCCATAGTCGGCGTGCGAGTAGGGACGTTCCTCAACCTCGCCTGGGATCGAGACGGCCCGCAGACCGAGTGTGGCCACCCGCCGGGCCTCTGCACAGGCCCACTCAATCGGTCCGCGCAGGGGCAGAAAGGCCGTGCCCAACAGACGGTCCGGGGCGCTGGCACAGAACTCGGCCAGCCAGTCGTTATACACCCGCATCACCTCTCGTTGATATTCGGCGTCACGGATATAAAAGAAGTGCAGGCCCAGCATGCCGGGATAAATCACCTCGGCCCGCACGTGGTCCAAGTCCTGGTCGGCCAGACGCGCCTGGGGGTCCCAGGCGCCCGGCCGGGTGTCGGCGTGCCGGTGTCCGAGCGAGGAGTGAATTTCGCCGGCGATTTTCTCTTCGAGCATTACCCCTTCCAGGCCAACCGGCAGCGGAGCTAGGCCATCGATCAGGTAATAGTCGGCCTCGGACCGGGACTCGACCCGTGGCGCACGGTGACGAAAGCGGGTGTCCATCCGCCGGGTCCACAGGTCTCGGGGTTCGACCACATGGCCGTCGGCCGAGACATAGCCGTCCTTGATCCCCATCGTCATAGCAAGCCTCCTGCGCAAGTGCAGGGCACAGCTTGACACGCCCGGCCGGAGAAGGCCAGGGTGCTCTGGCCAACCGCCGCAAGACGGCAAAGACACCCGCAACCCACCCTACCCCAGGCCTGAAACTAGGCCGAATCGGTCTCAGGGCTGGAAGTTCGACATGAAAGATAGGCTACGACCTCCTGCTGTCGCTCCTGCAGTTGGAGCAGGTAGGGAGCGGCGAGGCGCTGATAATCCAGTGGCGGATGTGTCTCGCGCGCAGCTTCCAGAAAGCGCCAGATCGTTTGAATATTCTCCTGAGCTTGGTGAAGCTGCGTGTCATTCGTGATCATATGTTCACCTCGAGAATAGGCTGGACAGCGCCGTTTCGATCATGCGAAAAGACCGCGAGCATGGCATCCAGCTGTTCTTGCCCTACCGCTTCAGCTGTCCCCTTATCCTTCTTGGCTCATGCCGGTGTTGATTTTCAGCCCCTACGACCGCTGACCAAACGCGCTCACTGTCTCGGACCTGGGGTCTCGGCGCTGCCAGCGCCCGGCTTTAACCGTCTGAAGGAACTCCTCCAGGAGTTGATTGAAGCGCTCGGGTTCTTCGAGATTCAACAGATGACCGCTTTTGGCCGGTATGCTCAGGCCCCCGTACGGCATGTTGCGCTTCAGATACAGGTTCACGTCGAGACACGACTCGTCTTCATCGCCGACCAGCAACAGGGTCGGGGTCGTCATGGCCCGCAGTTCGGTCGCAAAATCGTACAGGGACGGGCGCTCGGCCTGGACGTGGCGCAGGGTGTAGGCCGAGCCGCGGGCCGAGTGCTCTGACAGATGCTGGGCAAACTGCTCCCACACCTGGGGGTTCTTGTTCTGGAGCTGCACCCGGCTGGGGCCGGTCGCCATGCCCGTCGAATCGACCGAATCGCTGGCCAGCATGGTGTCGGCAACACGTCTGGTGTCGGCCAGAAACTGCTCCCGCGTGTGTGGATACGCTCCAGAGCCCCCGCTGGCAAAGACGAGTCCGTGAACGCGCTCTGGATGCTGCATGGCAAACATCAGGCCCGTGTAGGCGCCCATGCTGAGCCCGACCACAAAGGCGCGCTCAACACCGAACGCGTCGAGCACCCCCGTCACATCATCGGTTGACAGCTGCTGGCCGTAGCGCTCCTCGTCTTCGGGCACCTCGGACGGCGGGTAGCCGCGCGCGTTGTAGGTAATGCACCGGTAGTGGGCGGCAAAGTGCTGGACCTGGGGCGACCAGCTGCGATGATCGCCGCCAAACTCGTGGGCAAACAGAATGGCATCGCCAGCGCCCGTCTCCTCAACATAGAGCTTCACGCCGTTCGTGTGTATGTAGGCCATTGCGTATCCTTTCCGTTATCCGGTGTCGCTCCCCCAGCTTTAGTACACCAGCCGTCCCAGGGCAAATCCGAGTGGCCAGCCTGTCGGGGCCGTGCTAGACAAAAGAGGAAACGTGTCGTCTCTCTGTATTAAAATGAAAGGACGACACGTTTCCTCTTTCACGACAGGAGGACATGCCATGACACAGCCATCGACACAGCCATCAGCTTCCGCCATCCACGAGCAGCCGAGCTACGACTGGCCCGCATTGATTGATGAACTCAACCGCCGCCTCCGCCTGCGCGCCACGCCGATCGGCATGAAGTGGTTTGCTTCGATTGAAGAAATGGAGGCGATTCCCAGAATCCGGCGTCCCAAGAATATCCACACCGCCGACCAGATCGTCGCCCAGGCCGCCCGGCTCAACTGGACTGTCGGCCTGACGGCAAAAGACCTGGTCGGCGCCCAGTGCTCGGCCGTGCTGGGTCTCGCCCCCCAGGACGAGGAGTGGCGATGCGGCAAAGCCATGGCCGGGGTGTGGTTTGAGACACAGCAGGACTCGGCCGCCCATCAGCAGGCTATGGATGTCGTGCCCTACGGCCGCTATCAGGCCCTGGCGGTCTCGCCGCTGGTGTCCGGTCGGCTCAAGCCGCCGGATATCTGTCTGATCTACGCCACCCCGGCTCAAATGATCCTGCTGATTAACGGCCTACAATGGGCGGGCTACAGAAAAATGCAGTGGGGCAGCGTGGGCGAGTCGGCCTGTGCCGACTCCTGGGGCCGGGCCAAGCTGACCGGGGAGCCGAGCGTTTCGATTCCGTGTTATGCCGAGCGGCGCTACGGGGGCGTGCTTGAGGATGAGCTGTTGATGGCCATGCCGCCCGACTACCTGCCGAAAGCCCTGGAGGGTCTGGCCCGGCTGGCCAAGAACGGGCTGTCCTACCCCATTCCCCAGTACGGCATCCAGAGCGATGCGCGTGCGGGTCTGGGCTTCAGCTACAAAGACGTGAAGTAGGCCGCGTCGTGTGAAACACTCGCAGGACGTGTCAGGGACTGTGGTTGAGCAAGGCGCCCAGGGAACCCGGATGGAATGGGAACGAAATCCAGGGCTCCCGGATTCCACCGTGCGCTGCCGGGCGCCTATTCGCCCTTGACCGAAAACGCGAGCAGGGCATTGCCCGGCGTCCCGCCCCGATAGCCGTAGCCGGAGTGGACATACAGTATGCCGTCCACAATGGTCGGCCCTGGACCGTCAAACGAGCCGCCCGTGGTCGGGACGCCGTTGATGCTCTCATACTCCTGGATGGCGTTGTAGTCCCAGATGACGGTGCCGGTGTCGGTGGCATAGCCGCGCAGATGGCCGTCAACCGACCCGGAAAACACCACGCCGGGCAGGGCCGACACCGCCGCGGACTGGGCCGGACTGGCGAAGTCGGCAGGGTATTGGTCGGGCTGGGGAAGCCGGGAGCGCGGGCGTCCCGCCCGCCTCTTCAGACACATCGGAAATCACCGAAAAGGCTCTAGCGTCATGCGCGTTGTAGAGTTCCTCGATATGACTCGACGCTATCTCATAAACAGGGAGAGGGTGATAATTAAGGAGTATCCCCTTCGGGAGGTGTGGCAATAGATCTGACAGCTGCGCAGCGGGCAGGCATCTCAGCATTCCTGCCCGAACTGCCGAGACGCCGGGAGAGCCGGGGCCAGCCCTGGCGATCGAGGCGAGCGCCCCTGAAAAGAGCGTTTCCT
>WTHE01000285.1:1633-5067 GCA_011523315.1 Candidatus Binatota bacterium | reverse complement strand
AGGAGTCCCCATGAGTGTCTTAAGCCTGCGACTCCCGGATTCATTACACCGCAAGAATTGCCCCGGTCGCAGAACGTGGACCCCAAAGCGCTGGGCTCCGGCAAAGTCGCGCACCAGGGGCGTCTCATCGGGCCTCTGTCTGGACATAAAAAGGCCATACGGTGCTTGCAGTTGCAAGCATTTTCGCCGTAAGTGCCTGAAAAATAAGGACACCGAGTCCAAAATTTTTAACGATTTTTCCTCAATTTTCACATTTTCGCGCATCGACCCGAAGATTATGGCGGCGCCCGCAGCCTTGCCGCCGGTACGGCAAAGGCGCTATCGTGCAGCAATCTACACCCGAGAGGAGGGCAGGGTATGAAAGTCAATTGGGATGAGGATGTCTGTACGCATTCGGCAAACTGCGTCAACAGCCTGCCGCAGGTCTTCAAGGTCGAAGACGGGAAATTCGTCATTGATACGAGCGCGGCCTCAGAGGACGAAGTCCGGGCCGTTGTTGCCAAATGCCCATCGGGCGCCCTGAGCGTGCAGGAAGAGTAGGCAGTCAGACTCCCATTTCTCCTCGGGTATCGGAGATGCACCCGGTACCCGAGCCATAATACGACCACGTACAGCCGGGCCTGCCCGTCCGGCTTTTTTCTTTTTCCAACCGGATCGTCGGGCGGAGATACGGACCGCCGTCAAGAGGTGCCGTCCGGCTCGTGCCGACGGACGAGCCGATGCCCGGCCAGCCTGACACCCCGCTCGGCCAGCATCTGTTCCCAGCCGCGCCGGGTGCCGATGCGCGCCGCTCTCTCATACAGCCCCCACTTCTCCTCTTGGCGGGTGAGGCGGGAGAATTTTGGATACAGCGGATGAGCGTCGGAGAGAAAAGCTTCTTTGCGGTGCAGGATGGGCGGGTTGTTCGAGCCGGTGTAATCCCGGTACTGAATCCGAAACGTCTGGAGCGGCACGAGCAGCGAGGCGGCCAGCGCCGGATGCGGGTCGCGCTCAAACTGCGGGTAGGACAGGTAGGAGATCTGTGGCGAGTCTCGGTGGAGCTTAATGATGTTGGCGTCTTCGACCGCACCGATATAGGCCCGGGCACAGCCTTCGTAGACGCGGAGTATGGCCGGCAGCTGGGGCAGAGCCGAAACATGGACGTACAGCGCGCTGGGGGTCAATTTGCCAAGCGCAGCGCGGCAGGCGGTGTCTACCGCAGCCCGGTCCCCGGCGGAAAAGAGCAGGCTGTCGGCTTCCTTACAGGCTCGGGTGTAGGTCGAGAAAAACGCCTTGACATCAAGCTGGAGGTCGCGCGACAGCTGAGAAAAACGGGGCCGGCCGTCAAAGCGGCCCAGGGCCAGATAGATGAGCAAGTCCTGGGCGCGTTCTTCCCGGATGCGGCGCCAGCCCTCCTCGCCGGTGACACGCCGGATAATGCCGTAGGCGCGCTTGAGACTGCCGATTTCCCGATACACGGCGGGCGCCTCGGCAAGCTCAGTATCGGCGGGCAGACGACCGCGCCGGCTGAGAAACGCGATCAGCGGCGCAAAAAGATCCCGATGGCGCTCAAACAGGAGGTCGCTCTGGCGCTGGCGTGGCGCGGAGGTCTGGCGGCGATAGCGCGCCGCGACAAAGGACTGCCGGGCATCCGCGTCGCGGAAGACATAAAAGATGCCCGGTGCCGCGGCCAGGCTGGAAACGCCCAGAACGCCATCAATCCAGGTCCGTAACTCCTGCTGGTCATAGTATTTTTGGAAGGTTCCGAGCTGGGTCAGAAAACCGTCTCGATACGGCCGCTGCCCCGCAGGCGGAGCCTCCAGGCTGAGACGGGCCGCCACCACCAACACCTGTTGAGTCAGCGCCCAGGCGTTGTGCAGGGCGGTCGCCCGTTCCTGTGGGTCTTCTATTACATTGACGACGTAGCCCAGGTTGACCACATCCGCCCGGCGACGTTCGGTGTCAGGCGCATAGACCGGGTCCCAGCCCTGGCACCGAATGCCGCGGCTGGACAGCGCGCGCAGGTCGTCGCCACGGCCGCAGCCGTAGTCAAAGACCGAGGTCTGGGCGTGAATGAGCCCGTTTTCGAGGCTGAGCCGAATCGGACGCGACAGCCCGACCCGACTCAGCGCCGTGCGATGGCGCGCGACAGTCTGAGCGGATGCCGTCCGCTCAGAACGGCGCCTCTTCGTTGGCAAACGCATCGCCATCCAGCACGATGACCCTGACTTCCGTCCCCTTGGAAAGCAGTGTCTGCTCGCGCGGCCCGATGATCAGCCCGTGTCCGAGCGACAGCGAACTCAGCACGCCGGAACTCTGGGTGCCGGTCGAGCGGACCGCATACTGCCCGTCGTGCCGGCTGAGCTGGCAGCGGACAAACTCGGTCAGATTCCTGGCAATGGGAATGTCTTCGCTCACGGTGGCCGACACAACGGGCGGGAACAGCCTGGTGTGGCCCAGCATCCGCCGCAGGCTGGGGCGCACATACAGATAAAAACACACCAGGGCCGAAACCGGGTTGCCCGGCAGACCGAAGTACAGCCGTTCCTTGAGCAGTCCGAAGGTCAGCGGTTTGCCCGGTCGCTGGGCCACCTGCCAGAACAGACGCTGCATGCCCAGCTCGTCCATGGCGGCTTTGACAAAATCAAAATCGCCGACCGATACGCCGCCGGTAGACAGCACGACATCGTGCCGGACGGCTTCCTGCAGCGCGCTGCGGGTCTCGTCCAGCGAGTCGCGGGCAATCTCGAGCGGCACCGGCAGCCCGCCGGCGTCCTGCACCGCTGCGGCCAGGGTATAGGCGTTTGAGTTGACGATCTGGCCCGGCCGCAGCGTACCATCGGCCTCGACCAGCTCGTCGCCGGTGCTGAGGATGGCGACCCGGGGACGCTGGCGCACGAGCACGAAACTCCGCCCGACCGAGGCCAGCAGTCCAATATCCGCCGGGCGCAACACCCGCCCTTTTTCTAAAATCAGCTGACCCGGGTGGATGTCCTCTCCCTTGGCCCGGACATTCGCGCCCAACTCGTTTGACTTCTGAATCAGGACCCGACCGTCGGTCTCGTGGGTATCCTCGACCCGGATCACCGTATCTGCGCCGGGCGGCAGCACGGCGCCGGTCATGATCTTGCTGGCTGTGCCGGGTGCGACGGTCTTGTCCGGCACGGCGCCGGCTTGAATGACCTCAAGAACGGACAGCTCGGCGGGCGTGTCGGCCCCGGCCTGGCGGATGTCCTGCCAACGCACGGCATAGCCGTCCATCGCCGAATTATCGAAAGGCGGCACCTCACGATCAGACGGGATGGCTTCGGCCAACACCCGACCGCTCGCTTCAAACAGGCTGACCCGCTCCCCGGCCAAGGGGCCAACGGTCTCAAGGATCTGGCTGACTGCTTCGTGTACAGAGATCATAGCCAAACTCTATGCGCAGTTGGCCGTCATCGTCAACGTCTTAA
>WTHE01000285.1:0-1533 GCA_011523315.1 Candidatus Binatota bacterium | reverse complement strand
ATCTTTTACGCCCAGCGCCTGGGTCACGATCTCAAGCTGCACGCCGCGTGAGCCTTTGACCAGCACGAGTTGGGGACCGGCGTAGCCCTCAACCGTGTCTCGCATGAAATCCGCAGCCTCGGCCGCTGTCCCAAAGGCCCGGACCGACACCCCTCGGGCCTGGGCTTGGGCGGCGAGAGCCCGGGCTTCGCGTCCGACCGTGATCAGCAGATCCGGCCGGGGGTTGAGGCCGGCCACCACCTCGCCCATTTCCTGGTGGCGGACGGGGCTGAGCGTTCCCAACTCCAGCATATCACCCAGCACGACGAGCAGCCGTTCGCCCGCAGTCCGAACCTGAGCGGCGGTCAGCAGGGCCTGCCGCACGGAGGCCGGGTTGGCGTTATACGAGTCGTCAAGAATCGTCAGCTCACGCTCGGGCGCGGCAAGAACCGCCATTCTGCGCGGAGCGCCGTGAGCCGTTTGCAGGGCGTGGCAGACCGCCTCCAGACCAATGCCACACTCGGTGGCCACGGCAATCGCCACCAGGGCGGCGAGGGCAAAGTGACCGCCCAGCAGACCCAGGCGGACCGGGCACGTCCCGACCGGCGCCCGCAACACAAAGCGCGTTCCCCCACGCGAGACCCGGATGTCGGCCGCCCGAAAGGTGTTGGTGTCCTTTTCGCCGAAGGTGACAACCCGGCACCTGGCCTGGCGCGCGACGGCCTCCAGCAGGGCGGCGTCATCGCCGTTGATGATCGCCAGCCCATTGGCGGGCAGGGTGGCGATCAGCTCGGTCTCGGCCGCAATCACCCCGGACAGATCGGTCAGCATCTCGGTGTGCTCTTCGGCAATCGAGGTGATGACCCCGATGTGCGGGCGGGCCAGCCGGCTGAGCAGGCTCAGCTCACCGGGACCGCTGGTGCCCATCTCCAGGATCAGGATGTCTTCCGCGCCGTCGGCGCGCAGCAGGGTCAGCGGCAGGCCGATCTGGTTGTTCAGATTGCCCAGGGTGGCCAGGCTTGGTTTGTGGGCGGCGCACACCTGGGCCAGCAATTCTTTTGTCGTCGTCTTGCCGTTGCTGCCGGCGATACCGACGACCCTGGCGGGCAGGCGGGTGCGGTGCCAGGCCGCCAGATCCTGGAGGGCGGTCAGCGGATCGGACACGCCGATGCCCACCGCTCCTGCCGCTGAGGCGTCAGCGTCGATTCCCCTGTGGCGGGCATACAGGAAGCCTGCGGCTCCGCCTCGAACGGCCGCCCCGAGATAGGCGTGGCCGTCGGTCCTGGTGCCCGGCAGGGGAACGAATAAGGCTCCCCGGGTAGCCGTCCGGGAATCGATTGTGACCGAATGGAACAGCGTATCCGCCCGCCCGGAGGTCAGCGTCCCGCCTGTTGCGGCGCATACCTGCTCTGCCTTTACTTTCACCGCCTCACGCTCCTCTCAGTCTCCGTGCACCGTGCCGACGCTCCTGTCTCCACAGGCTTGATGGCTCGACCGGCTTCGTGCCAACTCTAACCAGCCGCGACGCGCCCCACAAGCCGACCCGTGTGTTGG
>WTHE01000746.1:1467-5081 GCA_011523315.1 Candidatus Binatota bacterium | reverse complement strand
CGTACTTCTGCTCAATGAAGTCGTAAATCTGGTCCGGGGGAGTGCCCATCATAAACAGCGAGTGCGCGTCCAGCGCCTCATGCACGCAGTGGGGTCAACCGACCGCGTGGGTGTCGCTGAAGCAGTCCAAAAGGTTGCGATGGCCCTGTGAGCGATCACAGCCGCAGTGGCAGTTGAGTTCGGCCAGCACCCCGGGCATGTCGGCCGCGACCTGGTAGGCCTGGCGGACCGTGCCGGTGAACATGTCCGGGGGCAGGGTCGTCGGCAGGCCAGTGGATTGGGTGGCAGACGACGGCTCGGATGGCGTCGCCGGGGAGAGTTGAGGTGTCGATTCGGCCTGGCTCAGCGCAAGTGTGCCGAGTATCAACAGGCCGGCCGTCATCAGGTGTTTCCACATGGGTTCTTTTTTATGGGGGAACGGCCAACACGTCAAACTCGGTCAGGACGCCGTAGTGATCGGACGGCCACAGGCTTTGTCCGTTGGCGAGCCGCTGGGGCGTATTCAGGACGAGCCGACTTGACCGCACCCGATACCTGTCGCCCGGCCGCACGAACACATAATCGACCCGCCACCGGGCGGTCGGCCGCTCCGCATACACCCACTGCCAGACCGTCGGCCCTGTGTCGCCGGGATTGGCCAGCCGAAAGGTGTCAATCAGTCCGGTCTGGCCGGTCAGCTGGGCAAAGCCCTCGGACTGCGGCGTGGTGTTGAAATCTCCCATCAGGATGAGGGGTGAAGAGCGCGGACGGACTTGCAGCAGCTCAGCCACCCCGCTGGCCTGGCACGCCTTGGGCGAGATATGGGTCGAGCAGGCCTGGAGTGCTCCCCACGGCGTTTGCACCTCGGCGCACAGCAGCACCCGAGGATCGGTCCAGCTGCCGCAGCGGGGCAGGTCGTACACCTGCCAGTTCAGAATCGGATAGCGGCTGAGGATGGCCGGTCCTTCGGCAAAATTCATCAGGGTGGCCACGACACGGTTGGCCCACGGACGGCTGAACAAGCGCGAGCTGGCCGGGCTGAAGACGTACTCATAGCCGAGCTGGGTGGCCAGACGCTGGGCGATGTTGCCCCGCCCACGGCTCTCGGAGGCTTCCTGCAGACCGATGATATCGGGCTCCAGGCTACGCAGCCGCGCCGTCACCAGCTCCAGGCGGCGTTCGAGATCCTGACCGCTGCCCCACAGTCCCGAGGAAACGCCGCCGTGGAGCAGATTGAAGCTCAGGCAGCTGAGCGTGGCGGACGAGTCGGACGAGGTGTGAGCAACGACCGGCATCAGAGCGATCCATACGCCGAGCAGGGCGGCGCAGCAGCGCACGGAGCCGGACCACACGAACCCATCCCTCAGCGGCCGTCTGCCGGCCCGCTCACAGCACGCCCACATTCATCGGGCGGCGCTGGGTGAAGGTGTATAGGGCGGCCGGTCGATGGGCGCCGTGGCGGGTTTTCGGCAGGGGTTTGAGCAGCCCCAGGGCCAGAATCTTGCGCCGGAAATTGCGCCGGTCCAGCTTGTGGTTCAGGATCACCTCGTAGATGGCCTGGATTTCGCGCAGGGTGAACTCGTCGGGCAGCAGGCTGTAGACGATGTTCGTATAGCCCAGCTTGGCCTGCAAGCGTTTCAGCGCATAGGCGGCAATCGCGCTGTGGTCATAGGCCAGCTGCGGCAGGTCGTGGACCGGGAACCAGTCGATATCGGCGTACTTGTCGCCCCGCTTCAGCCCGCGCTCGAAATGCGGCACCAGGGCAAAATAAGCCACCGCCACGGTGTGCCAGGCCGGGTCGCGCCCGGCATCACCAAAAGTGAACAGCTGTTCGAGGTACAGGTCGCGCACCCCGGTCTTCTCGTACAGCTCGCGGTAGGCCGCCCCGTCGAGCGACTCGCCAAGCTCGACCAAGCCACCCGGAAAGGCCCAGCGACCGGCGAACGGGCCGGTCTTGATATTGACCAACAGGGTTTGCAGCCGGTCGTCGCTGATCGTGAACAGGACGGCGTCAACCGCCACCCGGGGGGAGGACGCCGGCGGCCGGACCGCCCTGCCCTGCCCGGCGGCCGGTCCGGCCACGCTGAGGGAAGGCTCCGGCTTAGGCACTCAGCTCCAGCATCCGGTCGATCGCCCGTTCGGCGGCGACCCGGATATCCTCGTCGAGGGTGATCTCGTAGCGCTGCGCCCGCAGCGAGTCGCGCACGCCGTCGAGGGTAATCATCTTCATGTAGTGACACAGCTGGCAGCTCTTGTAGAACTTCTTTTCGGGGATTTCGAGCAGCAGCCGGTCGGACAGGCCACACTCGGTGACGATCAGAAACTCGTCGGCCGGGCTGTCCTTGGCATAGCGGACCATGGCGCTGGTTGACAGGACGGCGTCGGCCAACTGAATCACGTCTTCCCGACACTCGGGATGGACCAGGACCTTGACGTGGGGCAGATTGTCGCGCACCGACAGGATGTGTTCGGGGGTAATCTGGTGGTGGACGTAGCAGTTGCCCTCCCAGGACAGGATGGTCTTGGTGGTCTGGGTCTGCACATAGCGGGCCAGATTCTCGTCCGGCACGAACAGCACGTGTTCGGTGTCCAGGGACTCGACAATCTGCACCGCGTTGGACGAGGTACAGCACGCGTCGCACTCGGCCTTCACGTCGGCGGTGGTATTGACGTAACAGATGGTTTGCAGGTCGGGATAGGCCCGGCGCAGCTCGTGCTTGCGCTCGGCCAGGGCCTCGCCGGTAATGCTCTCGGCCAGCGAGCAGCCAGCCTTCAGGTCGGGCAGCAGAATTGTGCGCTCGGGGTTCACGATCTTGGCCGTCTCGGCCATGAAGTGCACGCCGCAGAACACGACCTGGTCGGACTCGACTTTTTTGGCCTGACGGGCGAGTTCGAGCGAGTCACCGATAAAGTCGGCCACCTCGAAGATTTCGGGCCGCTGATAGTTATGGGCCAGAATGACCGCGTCGTGCTCCTGCTTGAGCCGTTTGATGTCGTGAATCCACTCGGCGTACTCGGCACACGCCTCGGGCGTGTAGCCGCTGTCGAGCTGCGACAGGTGGTCGTACAGTTCTTGCGGGGTCTTTTCCCCGCCGTAGATAGGGTGCATAGTCCCTCCCCAGGGGTTTGCGTAAAGTTGACGCATACTATGGCCGTGGAACGGCCGCGTGTCAAGAGATCGTCCGCGCCTGGGAGAAGGGCTGCCCGGAAATGGTCGCCCACCGAGCTTCAGACCCGCCCTACACCGCCCGTTTGCCGGCGTGTGACGAGGTGATCGTGATCTCGTACTCGTCCGGTCCCAGCACGGTAAACCAACGGTGGACCGTGCCGGTTTCGATCTCGGAGGGCTGAAAGCCGGCCACGTCGTACTGGCGACGGGTTGCGAGCACATCGTCCACCATGAGGTCAAAAGGCGCCTTGGTACGGCTGGGAATGGGGTCCTCTGCCACACGCAGCACCAGGTGGGTGCCGCCCCGCAGCTCCAGCACGCAGAAGGTCGGCGTCTGATGAATCAGGCGCATGCCCAGGTTGACAAAATACGCGCTGGCCTGGGGCACGTCGGTCACCCGCAGGCTGACATGGCCAATCGCCACCGGGGGTCGGGCATCGTTTTCCATGGTCGTCTCCTTTGCAGA
>WTHE01000746.1:0-1367 GCA_011523315.1 Candidatus Binatota bacterium | reverse complement strand
GGCCAATCGCCACCGGGGGTCGGGCATCGTTTTCCATGGTCGTCTCCTTTGCAGAATATCTTCGTCAAGAAGCACGCGCATCCTGTGCTCTCAAGTAATCCAATCCTTGGGAAGAAAGATCAAGATAGGACTCCAGCTGCCAGCGCTCGACCGTGGGATAATCCTGGAGAAATTCCTCGATAGAGTACCCCCCTTTGAGATAGCCCACCAAGTTGTCTACCGGGACTCGCGTGCCGCTGAACACCAGAGCGCCGCTGTGGATCTCAGGATCGCGTCGAACAACCTTCTCCACTGGAATTGTGTTCTGCCCTCCATTCGCCATCGTAGATTCTCCTTCAGGCATTGATGAAAGTTTCGAGCCGTTGGGCCAGGCTGTCAAAGTCTTCAGTACATTTCCGGCGAATTGCAGAAATGTTGCGAGCGGCTTCTTCACCCAAGCGTTTACGGCCGCCACCGAGAGTATCAGCAATGCCACGCTGGGCGGCCAGCGGCTCGAAATAGCGTTCTTTAACCGATACTTCGGCACGAACCTCGGCCCAAGGCCAGTCGGGGGGCAATGCCAGACCAGCCAGAACCCAGGTTTCAAGCTCTTCCCAGGCGTTCTCGGCAAAGAACGCTCTCTTTTTGTCTTCGAACTCCGATTCAATACGGTTGAGCGCCTGCCGCCGGCTCCTCTCGCCGTCGCGATCAATGCAAAGAACGAAGATATCAATCTCTCCTTGGTAGCGCTCAACGATCTCCGCCAAGCGTTCCGATTTCAGGGCTTCCGTAACACCACCGAGCAGGGGGTTCTGACAAACCCGAACGTGTATAGAAGGTCGGCCAAAGGTTCTGAAAAGCCGTGAGAACAGGGGCTTGAGAATGTACTGGTCGTTACGGAAGTCTTCGGGAATGACGAGGATATTCATTCTCCGCCTCCCTCCGCATCGTTGTCATCTTCGGTGAAGGCGAGCATATCTTCCATCCAAGCGCCAGTAAGAAGCTTCCCCAGCCCCTGTGACTTGCGCAACTTTTTGGCGTTGGGCAGTTCGGCAACTGGGCGGATGATGGCATCCTGCGCGTCTTCAAGACGGCAAACGACAGACAAGTGCTCGAACGTGCTGTCGTTGACGAAGGTCAACAGGTCAGGCGAGTGGGTAGTGGTTATGACCTGGATGTTGTTCTTTGCAGCTTGCTTTTCGATCAGCTCAAGCAAAAGCCACTGCCGTGCCGGATGAATGCCGGTGTCGATCTCCTCGAAGAAATACAGGCCCGACCGATTCTCGCCAAGCAGCACGGCCAGCATGGCAAGGAAGCGCAGCGTCCCATCCGAGGCGCTATAGGCCGACACCTTGCTGCCATTCGCCTCGCACAGCGTGAGAGGGACA
>WTHE01000490.1 GCA_011523315.1 Candidatus Binatota bacterium | reverse complement strand
GTCGAGGTCGCCAAGCTCCTGACCACGATGAAGCTCGACGTGCCGACGGTCATCACCGGCCTACTGCACGACACGGTCGAGGATACCCTGACCACCCTGGAAGAGGTCGAGCAGCAGTTTGGCACCGAAGTGGCCGGTCTGGTCGATGGGGTGACCAAGATCAGCCAGATCCATTTCACTACCCGCGAAGAACGCCAGGCCGAGAATTTTCGTAAAATGATCCTGGCCATGGGCCGTGATATCCGGGTGGTGCTGGTCAAGCTCGCCGACCGGACCCACAACATGCGTACCCTGTCCTATCTGTCGCCGAACAAACGGCGCGAGATTGCCGCAGAAACCCTGGATATCTACGCCCCCTTGGCCCACCGGCTGGGGATCTACTGGCTCAAAAGCGAACTCGAAGACAACGCCCTGCGCTACCTCCACCCCGAGGTCTACCGGCAGCTCAAACGCGATATCGCCAAGAAAAAAACCGAGCGGGCGGCCTATATCGACGAAGTCATCAGCATTCTGCAAGCCAAGCTCGACCACGCCCGGATTGCGGCCGATGTCCACGGCCGGCCCAAGCACTTCTACTCCATCTACCAGAAGATGGAGTCCCAGAACCTGCTGTTTGACCAGATTTATGACCTGGTGGCGTTTCGGATTATCGTCAATTCGGTCAGCGAGTGCTACGGCGCCCTGGGGATTGTCCACAGCCACTGGCGACCGGTTCCCGGCCGCTTCAAAGACTACATCGCCCTGCCCAAGGCGAACCGGTATCAGTCCCTGCACACCACCGTGATCGGTCCCTACGGCGAGCGCATCGAGGTGCAGATTCGGACCCACGATATGCACCGGATCGCCGAGGAGGGCATTGCCGCCCACTGGACGTATAAAGAGGGCCGCCGGGTGGTGGAGGAAGACCAACGCTTCTCCTGGCTGCGCCAGCTCCTGGAGTGGCAGCAGCAGGTTCAGGACCCGACCGAATTTCTGCACACGGTCAAGGGCGACCTGTTCACCGAAGAAGTGTATGTGTTCACCCCGAAGGGCGACCTGCACGATTTTCCGCAGGGGGCTTCGGTCGTGGATTTCGCCTACCGGGTCCACTCCGAGGTCGGCAACCACTGTAGCGCAGCACGGGTCAACGGCCGTCTGGTGCCGCTGCGCTATCAGCTCCGCAACGGCGATACCGTGGAGATTGTCACCAAGCCCTCCCAGACGCCGAGCAAGGACTGGCTCAAACTCGTCAAAACGCCCAAAGCCCAGGCCCGGATTCGGCAGTGGGTCAAGGCCCAGCAGCGCGAGCGCAGCGTGGCCCTGGGTCGCGAACTGTTGGAGCGCGAGCTGTCCCGCCACCAGCTCGACGCAACCGCGCTGCGCAAACAGGGCAAACTCGAGGGCG
This sequence comes from Candidatus Binatota bacterium, assembly GCA_011523315.1. Taxonomy (GTDB): domain Bacteria; phylum Desulfobacterota; class Binatia; order Bin18; family Bin18; genus JAAXHF01. Next base: position 3,698 of record WTHE01000490.1, on the reverse strand, counting down.
CCATCAAGGCCCTGGGCTATAAGGGCGAAGAAACCCTGCTGGCCGCCCTGGGCTACGGCCAGCTGACCGTCAGAAACCTGTTGCCCCATCTGCTGCCGGCCAACGGCAGCCAGTCGTGGCAAGCCCTGGACGAGGCCGAACTCGACAAGATTGTCAGCCGACCGGACCGCGAAGACGGCGGACGGAGCGGGGTGCGGGTCGGGGGCATCGGCGATATCCTGGTGCGCTTCGGGCGCTGCTGCAATCCGCTGCCCGGCGAGCGGATTCTGGGCGTCATCACCCGGGGCAAAGGCGTGACTGTACATGCGGTGGAGTGTCAGCGTCTGCTGGAGAGCGACCCTCAACGCCACGTCGCGGTCAGCTGGGATAAGGCCAACGACGTCACCCGCACGGTCAAAGTCGAAGTCCTGTCCGAAGATCGGCCCGGCCTGCTGGCCGCCATGAGCAAGGCCATCAGTTCGGTCGAGGTCAATATCAAGAGCGCCAATGTCCGCACCCTGTCCGACAACCGGGCGCTCAACCTCTTTGAGGTCATGGTCGGCAGCGCCACAGACCTCAAGCGGGTCGTCAACAATCTGGGCAAAATCCGTGGCGTGGTAAAAGTCAGCCGCGTCCGCGAAGGGCAATAAGGGCGTGTGGGTCGGTCAGGCGCCTGTGAGCCTGGCTGTCTGGTTCTGGTAAAGGCTGCCGACGGCTCGCAATGCCGCTCCAATCCGTCACATTTCCGGTCTGTCTGCTGAGGGCGTGTGTGCTCTCGCTTTCGATGAGCGCCTGCCACGCCGTCCAGGCTCAGCCAGAACGATTGCTCCCAGTGTCAGCGGAACCAATCAGTCGTCAGCAATCAGCAGCCATGAACACCTTTCCAACGCCGGTGGAGATCCGCCGTGACCCACGCCTGGGAACAATCACTTTTCTGAAAGCCGCCAATCTTTCCGAGGGCTTGGAGCACAACGCGGACTTTGCTCGGCTCCAAGCAGATAATCAATTCGGAGACATTGCCCGGGCTTTCATTGAAGCCTACCGGGATGAGTTCCGGCTGACCGAGCCTGCCCGCGAGCTGCGGGTCGAGTCGGTCGAGACCGACACCCTGGGGTTGTCGCTGGCGCTCCAATCGTCGCATCGCGCAGTGCAACCTCCGGGTGGCTGCCCGATGCAGTCAGTGCGACCTATAACTTCTCCGAGGTCTACGACTATTATCGGGAGCGACACAATCGAAATTCGCTTGATGGTCAGGGCGCGTCGATTCGTGCGATAGTGCGTCTTGGTCAGAACTTTTCTAATGCACTATACAATGGCGGCCTCAAGCTAATGGTGTTCGGCGATGGAGATAAATTTGCCGGGGCGCTTGACGTGGTTGGCCACGAGCTGACCCACGGCGTTATCGATCACTCGGCCAGGCTGGTCTATCAAAACCAGCCTGGGGCGCTGAACGAGGCGTTTGCAGACATCTTTGGGGAAATGATCGAAGCCCGGACTACAGGCAGACCGGACTGGATTCTTGGTACAGGGCTTGCCAGGCCAATGCGCAATATGGCCAACCCTGCCGCTTTCACCTTTTCTGCTGGGCGACCGTATCCGACCAGAATGAGCGAGTTTATTGATCTGCCAGTGTCAGAAGAAGGCGACTGGGGCGGCGTGCACATCAACAGCAGTATTATCAACCGGGCGTATTATCTGCTCGCGGCCGGCCTTGAGGGAGCCATTGGCCTGCGGGACGCCGAGCGGATTTTCTACCGCGCGCTGACCGTCTATCTCACCCGCAACTCGCAGTTCATTGACGCCCGCCTGGCCTGTATTCAAGCTGCGGAAGACATCTTTGGGGCCGGGTCAGCCCAGGCCCGGAAAACGGCTGAGGCGTTTACCGCTGTCGAGATTGGGGCCGCCCCGCCTACCCCGGACCCGCCGGATATTCCCAGCGTTCGAGGGCCGGATTCCACTCTTTTCGTCTATCGGGACCAATCCGGCAATTTCCGGCTGGGACGGCGGGAAGACGCACGCGGCGACGAGAATCACGGCTCTCAACTCGCCAACACGGTCGTGGCCGCGGCACGGCCCTCCGTCTCCCGCAATGGTACGTTTGCCGTCTTTGTCAATGCCCAGAACGATGTCTGCCTCATTGGAACAGATGGCAGTGGGGAAGAGTGCCTCGGGTCTCCCGGCTGGGTCTATTCTGTTTCCATGTCACCCGATAGCCAGTTGTTTGGATTTGTTTTTCGGGACGCGCTCGGCAATCGGGATAACAGGATAAGCGTGATTAACTTGGCGACCGATGAATCACAAACCTTCACCCTGAAAACTCCGTCCTATGATGGTCCGGCAACCGATACCATCCGGTACGCCGACGCTATGGATTTCACCAATGACGGGCAGTGGGTCATCTACGATGCCCTGAACGCGATAAACTTCGCTGATGGCTCCCAACTGAGACAGTGGAGCCTGTACGCCTTGCATCTGAACACAGGAACGAGCCTAGCTCTAACGACACCCACGCCCGGTTTCGATGTTGGCTTTCCGGCTCTGAGCCAGACCAGCGATAATTTTTTGACCTTTGATGTCTTTGACGAGGCGCGGAATCAATCGACGGTCGTTGCTGCCAATTTGAACACCGGAGACTGGAAGCCGATTGCAACAGTGGCGGGCGACTGGGGCGTACCCGGCTATACTGGCGACGATACGGCGATTGTGTTCTCCCAACGCGACCCGAATGTTCCACTCGGAGTTTCCCTGGTCAGACAGCCCTTGGCAGCCGACCGTATTACGCCTCAGGGCCAGCCGTCATGGTGGCTGAGGAATGCTGATTTTAGCGTGATCTACCGTCGCCAGAGCACTCCTTCTCCGGGAGCTGGCGCGCTGGAAAACCCCTCTCCCAATTCGTTCCAGAGCGGAGTCGGGCTGTTCTCCGGTTGGGTGTGTGAGGCCGGGCGGGTTGAGATTGAAATTGTCGGTACGCGACTTCAGGCCGCGTATGGGACCAGTCGGGGCGACACGGCTGGCGTCTGTGGTGACAGCGATAACGGTTTTGCCCTGCTCTTCAACTGGAACTTGCTGGGCGATGGGCAACATACCGTGCGCGCCCTGGCCGATGGCCGGGAGTTTGGCCGAGCCACGTTTACCGTGACGACGCTGGGGACAGAGTTTCTGACAGGCGCCAGGGGAAGCTATTGGCTATCGGATTTTCCACAAGCCGGTCAGAATGTTCGGATTGTCTGGCAGCAGGCGTCGCAGAACTTTGTGATGACCGACTACCGGCCCTGATAAACGCTTCAGTGCTGACGAGTCCCGGCTAAAATGGCTGCTACCCGTTCTTCCGTCCGGTCTGAGGATTCTTTGACTTTCAGTAAAATCTGTCCCAGTTCCCGCAACATGGCCTGGGACTCCTGGCGCTGGCGGTCAGAGTCCTGCTTCATTTCGCGCAGCATGGTCTGCGATTCCTGCTGCTGGCGAGCGGAGTCTTGCCTGGCCAGCACCACCAGTTGCGCCAAATAGTTGGTCTGCTTCAGCAGCGCTTTATCGTTGTCTTCCAGCGTAGCCAGCTTTTGCAGAATCTTGTCCATCTTCTTGTGGACGCTGGTTTGGTTGGCTGCCATCGTTTGCCTCTTCCGCACACCGGCGTCTCGCCAGGCAGGCTTCTCGCTCGAAAAAACGCGCCCTGGAGGATTCGAACCTCCGACCTACAGATTCGTAGTCTGCCGCTCTAT
>WTHE01000210.1 GCA_011523315.1 Candidatus Binatota bacterium | reverse complement strand
CTGGCGAGCGTTTATCCAGGCCAGCCGCACCGTTGTGCATGATGAGCGGGCGGCGTCCCTGGAGGCAGATGCGGTAGCGTTGGATCATGCGACTCCCTCTGCGGTCACTGCCGGGTATCCAGATTGGCTGCCCCGTTATGTTGGAGCAGCGGCTCTGTGCCTGTGCTCGTGATGCGGTAGCGCATGGGGACTCTTCTCTACTGGGTCCCGATGATCTGGAAGTTCTGGGACGCCTGATCCCACTCCAGGATCGTGGTGTCTCCGGTGAAGGGGAAGTCTTCCACTGTCACCTTTTTGTTCAGGCGTCGCAAGAAATCCCGGTTGGAGATGCGGGCAACCCGAAACGTGTTTGTCTGACCAACCTGCTCTCGGCCCACCCAGGCTTCGACCGTATACTGCCCTGCAGGCAGCAGGTTGTAGTTGTACTGGACCGCAAACCCGAAGTCGTCACCGCGGCGGTCGCAAAGGGGCTCAAACCCAGCCGGCGGATTTTCCACATCGCCTCGGGCCGAGCCATATGGGGCGGTGAAGGTTTCGACGAGGTCGCCGGCGGCATTCCTGATGCGGATTTCGACGCCGGTGCCATCGTCCTGACACACCCAGCCGCGGATGAGGCCGATGCCGCTTCTGATACCCACAGGTTCCTCCAAGGAGCCGGTCGGGTCAGGCTCAATGGTCGTCGGCGGAGTCGGATCGGTCGGGTCAGGCGGCGGCGTCGGCTCTTCCACCTCAGCCCCGGTGACAAAGTTCGCGACCAAGATGTAGGTCCCCGTTGTTGTGCGCGTCGCTCCCTTCACCTCCAGGATATACAGGCCCGGGCCAACACTCACGGCAATCCTGAAATTGTTGCCGTCGCCGCTATTCTTATCGCTGGCGATCTGGCTGCCGTCCGGCCCACGGAGCGTCCCGGTTACGTCTGTCTTTCCGGTTGTATGCAGGTACAGCGCCCCGGATTCCGAAATGCTGAGCAGGTACCGGTCGACGGTTTGTGTCGTCCCGGTGCTCGCAGCCAAGGTGGTGGAGATAGGGTTGACGGGCGGCGTAATCGTGTCGCCCGTGGCAGCATCATTGTCGGGATCCTCTACAGCCGTGAATGACCCCCGCAGAGTGTAGACCCCATCCGTCCCTTCCACCTTCACCAGATAATACTTGCCTGCCTCGACCGGCACGGTGAACCCGAAATGGGCACCGGGGCCGCTGTCGGCATCCGTCGCAATCTGCCCGGTCCGCATTTCCATCATCGGACCCTCGCCCATTGCGCCAAAGAGCGTTCCCTTGGTGTCCGAGTCTTTCGCCGACGTGGTGTCGTCGTTTGCCTCGACGGTCAGGAACCCGGAATTAGCCCTAACGGTGAGCAGGAAATAATCCTCATCCGCCACATTGCCGTCTGCGGCTCTCCTCTGAATCTGCAACGTCGTATCATCAGCGGGAACCCCAGTGCCGGTCCATGTGGGAGCGGGGGGTACTGTCACCCCCCTCAGAGCTGTTGTGCCCGGCAGAGCTGAGATCGTTCCTGCCATGGCGACTTTGAAGTCCATGTCCAAGGCATAATCCCCTACCGTCGTCGAGGTTTGCCCCTCGACAGTCAGCGTATAATTTGCGGTGTTCGCTGGAACCGGCGCGACAATCTTGAAATTGTCTCCGCTGCCGCCGGCTTCGGCCTGCGCGATTTCACCGACATCGCCAGGGCCATCAAGCATCCCGACCGTATCCGTGCTCCCGGTCGTCTCCACGGTCAGCAGCCCAGGCGCAGAAATGAGGAGCGTGTATGTCGGTGTGCCGCCGGCCCTCAACGCGCCCGTAATTGAGGCGGCAGGGGTGGCGGCATCTATCGCGCCGTGGAACTGGATATTCACGGCCAAGTCTGCGGCCGGGTCTTGCGAGGCCGCGACCACAATATACTCTTGATCGCCCGGCGAGACCGGTGCCCTGATCTGAAAACCGGTGTGAAAGGCATCGGCCGCGGTAATTAAGAAACCCCTGGCGGAGGTTAAGACACTGGCGGCGGAGGTTAAGGCGGTACTGACGTTCCCTAAGGCAGCTTGGACCGCGTCTAATTCGGTTTCATCTTCTTGACTCGTAGGGGGAGAGGCGGTGTTGGGGTTGTTATAGGCAGCTAAAGCAGCTTGTTCGGCATTGGTAACAGTGGTGATGTTAGCGGCGGCGGCATTCGCGGCCTGCAAGGCTCTGCCGGCCGTATTGAGGGCGCTTCGGGCCGTATTGAGGGCGCTTCGGGCCGTATTGAGGGCGCTTCGGGCTCTGCTTAATCTGGTGGTGAGGGAGGGAGTAGTGGAGGTGTCGTCGGCTGCAGTGCTGGCAGCGGTAGCAGCGGCAGCAGCGGCAGTGGCTCTGCCCGCAGCGTCGGTGGCAGTGGTGTCGTCATTGTCGTCGGCTCTGGCGGCCGCAGCATGGGCGGTATTATGCGCGGTGTAGGACGTGATGGATTTCGCAAGCTGACCGCTGCCCCGACACAGCACCGCGTCCGAGAGCCCGTCTGTTGTCACACCAAACACCCGCAGTTCTCCTGCGGCCAGCGCGGGCACCGTAATCCTGGCATAGCGAAACTTGTCGTCGCCCCGCCCGGTGACGCCCCCTCCTCGCCTTGTCGCGCTACCTTGGGGAGCTAGGGCAGTGGCGGTAATGGGTATTGCTGCAAGAAATCCCGCCTCGCTCGGCAGGTTTTTACAGGTGGGGCTGGAGAGGCGTACTGTGCTCTCGTGGGCTCGGGCCGACCCCCCGGTCAGCAGCAGGACTGCCGCCAGCATGATGATCCCTGCCCCCAGCACCTCGCCCGTCTTCGTTGTCCTGCACATGCTCTCCTCCTCACGCATATCTTCCCAGGCGTTTCGGCGACGTTCCTGCCCGCTCAAGACCCCTGGCGACATTCGTGCAAACACGGACTCCGGCGAGTGGGAGTGCCGGGCCGTGTTCGCATCACGAAACAGGACTGCTATGGTGAGGCCCTGCATATTTGCCACGGCGCAGGTCATGACTCCTGCGCCTCCTGTGGCTGTTCTATTCAGCAGGCGACCCGACTCAACGGGCAGCCCTGTTGGGATGCGAACGGGTACGATCATAACACTGAAACCGTGACCAGGCAAATACGCTCGGGAGCGTTTCGGTCGGCAATGACCCGCAGAAAAAAGTGCGCAGTGGCCAGTGGTCAGCAGAACCCGCCAGCCATCAGCCGGTTACACGGCGGGCGCGGGGCGTGTTTTCCCCGCGCCCGCCGCTCCGCCGTCGGTACTGTCCTAATTTGAGGTTTTTCCCTCAACAGAAACAGCGGCTTACAGTTCAAAATAGGACAGCACCCAGTCGTCCCGACCAGCAGGTAGTGTCTCAGCTCTGGGGAGCGGCTCGAATCGGGATAGCCAGCGGTCGAACCGGGGTGCCGGTTGCCCCACGGAGTTTGATCGGCGCGGCAATAAAGGCGAATTCGTTCACCCCGTCTTGGGCCAGCTCTTCCAGCCACAGGATCTCCAACAGACACACCCCGCGTTCGGCGAACAAATAGGTGTGGACGCTGTCTTTCGACATGGGGAATTTTTCGACTCCCATATTATCCGCGCCAATCAGGATTGCGCCGTTATCGACCAGCCAGCCGGCGCTTTCGCGGGTGATGCCTGGCTCGTTGGGCACAAACTGTTTGGGATCGGGCCAGACCCTGATCCGACCGGTCCGAATCAGGACCACGTCGCCCGCCTGTAGCGCGATGCCCTGCCTGGTCATGGCGCGTTGCAGATCGTCCGAGGAAATCTCGTACGAGTCGGGCAGCATGTCGAGCCCCTTCTCGGCGGCCACGTCAATCAGGATGCCACGGGCGATGATGGGCGGAATTTTATCCGCCCCGGCTTTGGTCCAGCCCTTATCGCTGAGGTAGGTGGTGTTATCAAAGCCGTTGAAAATCTTGTCCCCATAGCCCAGGTGGTTGAGCGCATCGAGGTGGGTACCGGTATGGGTGGACATGATGATCGCGTCGTCGTACAGCGCCAGCTGGTCCGGGCTGCCGGCCGGCGACAGGCCCTCGACTTTGACTCCGTTGGGCGTATGGGTCATCCACATATGGAAGGGCGGGTCGCCCATGCCGAGGTCGGCCAGGCCCGGCATACCGACGAAATTGTCGACGCTCAGGTCATAGATCTTGCCGCTGTTGATGCGTTGCAGGACGGCCAGGCTGGTGGCGGCGGTGAGCATATTGAGCGCGCCGATCTCGTCGTCCGGTCCGTAGGGGCTTTGGGCGACCTCGGCGGCCTGGCTCGGCGGCAGGCTCGACATGCACAGGGCGAACCCGACAGCGGCACAAACTGTGCTCAGTGCGTGAGTTTTCATGACATCCCCTCCTTTGGGCTGCCATCTTCCCACGCCCGCGCTCGGGCTGTCAATTTCGTGAAGTTGCGCGTGGCAAGGGGTGAGTGATAAGGGGTGGGTCTCGCCACTAAGCACTTGCCACTGGCCACTCTGGTAAGGAGGGACACGATGACACCAGACACACAGCTGGAGCTGCTGCGCACCATGCAGACCATCCGCCGCTTTGAGGAGCGCGCCTCGGACGACTTTCAGGCCGGCCGAATCTACGGCGTCGTCCACTGCTACATCGGACAAGAAGCGGTGGCGACCGGCATCTGCGCCAACCTCAAGCGCGACGATCAGATCATCAGCACCCACCGCGGCCACGGCCACTGTATTGCCAAGGGGGCGGACCTCAAACGTATGATGGCCGAGCTGTACGGCAAACGCACCGGCTACTGCAAGGGCAAGGGTGGCTCGATGCACATTGCCGATTTCAGCATCGGCATGCTGGGCGCAAACGGCATCGTGGCCGGCGGCATCCCGATCATCACCGGCGCGGGTCTGGCCGCCCAGCTTGAAGGCCGGGGGCGGGTGGCGGTGTCTTTTTTTGGCGATGGAGCGTCGAGCGCCGGCCCGTTCCACGAGTCGATCAATATCGCAGCCCTGTGGAAGCTGCCCATGCTGTATGTGTGCGAGAATAATCTGTACGGGGTGAATACGCCGGTGGCCGATTCGGTGTCGGTCAAGGACGTGACCGAGCGAGCCGCCGCCTACGGGATTCCGGGTGTAGTGG
>WTHE01000040.1 GCA_011523315.1 Candidatus Binatota bacterium | reverse complement strand
GGCCCTGATAGCTGATGACCGTGCCGTAGGGAACGGCTGCGGTGGCCCGCAGCACGCGGCGCTGGAAGTCGCTGCGCATCAGGCGATCATCCAGCGTCCAGTCCAGCGTCCGGCGAGTGCCGGCAAAATACTCGTCGAGCTGTTGAACGAGGACGGTGGTCTCCGGCCCGGCCTGCTCGGGCCTGAAATCCTGCTCCAGGCGCGTGAGCTGGGTCGAGGCTTGATTGTGGCGCGTGAACTCGACAAACACCACGCCTGTGTCTGTCGCTCCGAGCAGAATGTCTCCGACCGGCGAGTGCCACAGCTGGACGCGCAGCCGCGGACGCTGCGGCTCGTACAGCCGCGCCTCAAGCGCCTGCCGGGCGCGCCGCAGGCCCTCGGCTTCTTGGGCGGGCGCGGGCCAGTCGTGTAGCCGGGCGCGTAACGTCCGATACTGTTCCAGCAGCTCGCTACACACAGGACAGCCGGCCACATGCCGGCGCACCTGCTGGCTCAGCTCGGCCTGCGCCTCGCCAAACGCCTCGGCAATCAGCCGGTTTTCCGAAAATCCGCACGTTCTCACCATAGTCTAGTCCTCCTGAAGGGCGAGCCGCAGCTTGCGCAGCGCCTGATAGACATGCGCCCGCGCGGTGTCTTGAGAACACGCCAGATTGCTGGCAATGACCTGATAGTCCAGACCCTCGAACTGGCGTTGGACAAGCGCGGTGCGCTGCCGGAAGGGTAATGTTTCAATGACGGCAAGCAAGGTCCGGGTCGTCTCGTTGGCAGCCATGGTTTCCTCCATATCGGCTCCGTTTCCAGACGGCGATGCAGTATCGTCGGTCTGCTCGTGGTTGCGCGTCACCACCACCCGGCTCCTGCGTTGGCGGTCACGCGCGTAGTTCTTGGACACGTTGATAGCGATCCGCATCAACCAGGCCCGATAGTTCGTCTCAGCCGGCCGATTCTGGACGCGCGGATACGCCCGGTAGGCGCGCAAGAACGTCTCCTGAAACAGATCCTGAGCGTCGTGGGGATCGCGGGTAAAACGCAACAGATAGCCGTACACCGCACCCTGGTGGCGCGTGACCAGCTCGGCAAAGGCCCGCTGTTCGGTATGTGTCGCCATGTGTAGAGAAAGACACCGCAGCCGACCGTTTGTGAAAACGCTTGCGCCGTCGGGAACCAGACAGTATATGCTGCATGGGTATGCTTGCGTTCGCCACCTCGGTCGTCATGGCCTGGGCACTCGCCACGCTCTTGGCCTCCCCGCCAGCGGCGGACCGCTTGCCGGCGGCCGACTTCTTCCCCCTGGCCATGCATAATACCTGGACCCATGAGGTCAGGTTCTCGGGCGGGGACTATCACTACTACATGACCGAGACCGTCATCAAAGACAACTGGCCGCTGCTCGGCCAACAGTCCTACGTGGTGGCCGAGGACTACGAGCCGCTCACCGACCGCGCCCCTGAGGCCAGAAGCACGGTTGCCTATTTTCGTAAAAACGGGTTTCTCTACCGCTATCCGTGGCTGGACTCCGAGGGCGACCGGATCTGGGACACCCGGCTGGGTCAGGGGCTGGATCAAATCATGCCGAGTCCGTTTGTGGAGAGAACACGCTGGCGCATGGACCTGAGCACCCGGGTCATGGCCAGGGGAGGGCAGAGCAGCTCATCGGCCACGGCCTGGATCGATCCGAGCGCCATACAGGTGCCGGCCGGCACCTTTCGCAACTGCCTCAGAGTCGAAACGCTGACGATCAGCTTCGTGCCAGACCCGCGTAAAAAGAGCGCGGAGTTTGCGCTACGGCATACCGAGTGGTACGCCCGGGGCGTCGGTCTGGTCAAAGCCATCAGCAGCGAAGGCACAGCGCAAAAAAGTGTGACAGAGCTGCTGAGGTATCGGATTCATCCAAAGGAGCACCCCAATCACCATGACTGACCACGACCTGTTTGACATCATGTATACCTGCCGCAGCATGCGGCGCCTCAAACCCGACCCCGTTCCGGACGAGTTGATCTATCGCATCATCGAGGCCGGCACCCAGGCGCCGAGCGGCGGTGGCGTCCAGGCCTGGCGCTTTGTGGTGGTAACCGACCCGGAACGCAAGCAGCACATTGCCGATCTCTACCAGCGCGGCTGGCAGATTGCCCTGAAGCAGTACGCGGCAGCCAGCCTCACGCCCGAAAACGACAAAAATGTCCGCGCCGCCTCCTACCTGGCCGAGCACCTGGCCGAGGCGCCGGTGCTGCTCGTGCCGTGTCTGCGGGAGCGCCGCCTGCACGCCGCGCGTAAGACAGGCCCCAACGCCCATAACTTCATTCGGATCATCAGCGGCAGCATTTACCCGGCGGTGCAGAATATCCTGCTGGCCTGCCGGGCGCTGGGTTTGGGCGCCACGCTGACCTCGGTGACGACCCAGTATGAAGCCGAGATGAAAAAAATCCTCGACCTACCGGAGACAATCACCACCTATGCGTTGATTCCCATTGGCTACCCCATGGGCCGCTTCGGGCCGGTCACCCGCCGAGCGGTCGAAGAAGTCAGCTGGCTGAACACCTACGGCACCCCGTTTCCCCGGCCAGCCGGCTATTCGGGCAGAAAGCCGCCAGCCTAACGCCGCCATGAGCGCCCTGATTCTGCACGAAACAATGAAGATATGCATGACAATCTGACCCAAGGGCTGTCCAGGATTCGCCGCCGGCTGCCCCACGCGGTGTACGACCGGGCATTCGGCTGGGTTCTGATGCTGCTGACCGTTTATTCCGCCTTCGTCAGCGACATACGTGCTGAGGAACCCATCAAGCCGCTCCCGGAAGAGGTCGAGGTAAACGCTGAAAAGCTGCCGCTCGGCCGGACGCTGTTCTATGACCCGAGATTATCGAAGGACAACACCCTATCATGCCACACGTGCCACAATCTCGGAGCCGGTGGCGACGACGGCCGCAAGATTGCTATCGGGGTCGGGGGGCAGTCAGGGCTCGTCAACACGCCCACTGTGTTCAACTCCGCTTTCAACTTCAAGCAGTTCTGGGACGGGCGGGCGGATACAGTCGAAGACCAGATCGACGTCCACGTGCAGTCGCCGATCTATCTGGGAAGTCTGTGGCCGGAGGTCGTCTCCAAGCTCTATCAGCACGAAAGCTATCCCCGGCGTTTCAAGGCCCTCTATCCAGACGGCATTACCCGTAGGAACATCACGAACGCGCTCGGCGAATTTGTAAAGTCTCTCACCACCCCGAACAGTCGCTTCGACCGGTATCTGAAGGGCGATGGCACAGCCCTCAGCAGCCTGGAGAAGCGCGGCTACGCCTTGTTCAAGAGCTACGGTTGTGTCTCCTGCCATCAAGGCGTGAATGTAGGAGGCGACAGGTTCCGGGTCTTGGGTGTCATCAACGACTACTTCAAGAAGCGGGACAACATCACCGATGCCGACCTTGGCCGGTATAATATCACCGGAAATACTGCTGACCGGCATGCCTTCAAGGTCCCCAGCCTGCGAATGGCAGCCCTGACCGAGCCCTATCTGCACGACGGAAGCGCTGCAACCCTGCGCGATGCGGTTGATGTCATGTTCGAGTTTCAGTTGGGAGACGAGGCACCAGACGAAGACAAGGCGGTGATCGTCCTGTTCATCGAGACGCTGCTTGGTGAATCCCCAGAGTTATCGCCCTGAAACCGAGCGCGGTCATTCGCAATATCCGCTGTCCTGCTGAGTACAAGCGTGCGTTCCGCACGTAATTGGCTCCATCACTCCTGTCCTCATTTGAGTTGAAATGCCGAATGTACCGGTCTAAGTAGTTGATTTTTCAATCGCTCAAAAGCTTGAAAGTGTCTGTAGGACAGTACCGACATCTGGATGGACTTGACATGTGAATCGAATGTCTGTAGCTTTGCTGCCCGCATCTTCGCCCGACCCCCCTCGGCCTCTACCACCCTCTCCCGGCGTAGCTTATCCTCGACACGCTCCGGCTATACGGCCTTGTAATATGTATCACATACCAACTTAAGGAGGAGGCAAAATGAAGCAACGAATTTGGCAGGCAGTGACAGGGTGCGCTCTCATACTGTCCGGGCTCTCAGTCGGACCGGTGGAGGCGCAAGAGAGTTGGGGTGACTGGGCGGCAGAGTGGTTCGGGAGCCGGACGGGAGAGGTGGCTGCTCAAGGGACGGGGGATGATAATAGCGACATTACACCGAGTCACGTGTTTCAGGCGACACAGGACCTTCTTGCGGAAGTCGAAATTCTGAGGGAAGCGATGGGTATCTCTGATTACCCCAACGAAGCTGAACCTCAGGAAGGTCGAGCGCCGGTTCACGTCTACGCCAAAACTCTGGAAGTGATGCGGAAAGTATCTCGTGTCCAAAGCAAATTCGGTATCACGCCAGCCGAGGTCGGACAAATACCCGTCAAGGCTATTGTCCCCAAGGATGTCTTTGGCAATGTCCAGGCCATTATCGAAGAGCTACGCAGGGTGAAAAGCCAACTCGTCATTGAGGATGAAATCCAACCTGCTGCCCTTGTTGGCGGGAAGACGCCCTCATTTGTCTATAAGAACCTGGGGGATGCGTCATTCTTGCTGGACGGGCTTGTGGGCCGCCCTCTCACGCCCAACGATGTGTATGGGAATGTGTTGCGTATTCACGACGAAATAGAATTGATCGCCGCCAGGCTCGGAGCTGACCTCGAACTCGACCCCCCCGCAGTGAATGGCAGAAAACGCCCAAAGGAGGTCGCCCAGCAGATGCTCAGGGCCACCTACAAGGTCATTAACCTTCAGACCAGACTAGGCATGGATTCCTCCAGCGTCCCGACTCTGACCCTGGTGCGGGTGACTCCGTCTGAAGTCTTCGAGGTGACCAACCTCTTGCTGGCAGAGATGGCACGCATCAAACTGCATCTGAACATCGAGTTGCCACACGCGCCGCGCGGTGAAGAACGGAACAAAACACCGACGGATGTGTTCGCTCAGGTCCTACGAATGATTAAGAACCTGGACGCCCTGGCCAAGGAGGCCGCTCAAACCTAGGTCGGGCGCAGGACAATAAAGCGGTGGTATTCTCCTTCTTCATCCACTTCGTCACCAGGAGCTTCCAATGAAATCACTGAC
>WTHE01000004.1 GCA_011523315.1 Candidatus Binatota bacterium | reverse complement strand
CATGTGCATGGCGGAGGTCAGCAGCGCAGGCATTTGAGCGCGACGACTCAGGAGAAGCCGACGCTGACGCCGACGAACCAGTAGCGGCCCAGGGCGTCGTACAGACCGGGGAAGGTGTTGCCGTTGCCGGCGATGGACGGCCCGGCCGCGTTGCCGGCCAATGGCGGGGCCTTATCGAACAGGTTGTTCACGCCGACCCGGATGCTGGTGTAGTCGTTGTAATGCCAGATCGCGGCCAGATCGAAGTAGTGCCGCGCCCCGAGATCGACCTGGGTGGAGCTGAGGTCTTCGACGCCGCTGATGTAGCGCCACATGACGCTCGGCCGCAGGCCCCACGGCGTCAACCAGGTGGCGCGCAGGTTGTTCCGAATATCCGGGGTCGGAAAGCCGCAGCTGGCCCCCCAGTTGCCGTTGCAGTCAAGCTTGCGCGCCCCTTCCAACTCCTGCTGGTCCCAGGTGGCGGTGATCGACAGGATATCGCTCAGGCGCAGACTCCCCCAGCGGCCGATATCAAGCTCATAGCTGGCGGTCATGTCGTAGCCCTGCACCTCCTCAATGGCCAGGTTGTCCAGCAGGGACACGATGTGGCCGCTGTTATCGAGGTCGGAGCCCAGCCACAGGTCGCCGCTCCGCCCGCGCCGGACCTTGGCGCACTGCGAGGCGTTGCCGTCCAGACATTCGTTGAGGATGAACTCCGGGGTCAGGGTGCTGATGCCCTTGCTGATCTCGATGGAATAGTAGTCGAAGCTGAAGACGAGGCCGTCGAGAAAGCCGGGCGTCCACACCAGCCCGAAGGAGTAGGTGTCGGATTCCTCGGGCGCCAGGTTCGGGTTGCCGCCCTGCAGAAAGTTGTACTGGGCGGCCGGTGAATTTTCGATGTTGCCGAACTGCGCGGCGGTCACCCCGCTGCGGGCGCATTCCTCAAAGCTGCGGCCCTCGGCCGTCCTGCCATCGGTGACCGACCCGGCGCAGGGGTCGGCGCTCATGTCGAACAGGTTGAAGCCCTGCGGCAAAAAGCGTTCCCGCACCTGCGGTCCGCGAATCGCCCGCTGGAAACTGGCCCGCAGCCTGAGGTCGGGATGGAGCGCCCAGCCGGCGCGGACGCCAAAGGTGTGGGTGTGCTCGCCGTAGTCGTAGTCGGAATAGCGATAGCCGCCGTCCAGCCGCAGTTCTTCCGCAAAGCGGGCGCCGTCGATCAGCGGAACGCCGGCTTCGAGGAAAAACTCCGTCACGTCGGACCCCCCGCTGACGGGCTGGCTGGCGCCACCCTGACCGGCGCCGTCACCGCTGCGGTAGGCCTGGTTGGGGCTGAACTTGAGGTTGTCGTCACGGTATTCGCCGCCCAGGACAAGGTCCAGCCCGGTGGCGGCAAGCGGAGACCTGAGGCCGTAGCGCCCGAGATTGCCGGCGATATAGCCCGACACCACGGTCTGATCGGTAGCCCCACGGGCGGACAGGGGCAGGCTCAGGTAGTTGACCATGTCCTGGGTCACCCCGCCCTCGCGAAAGATGTTCCAGGGGACGCAGCCGGGATCGGAACCGTCCAGCACCGAGCGACACACGACCTGCCCGCTAGCCGGGTCTCTGACCGCGTCCAGCGCCCGCCTGATGCGGGTGATCGACAGGTCGTTCAAATACGAGTTCTGCATGCGAACCTCAGAGTACTGGTAGTACAGGTCGTAGCGCCAATTCTCGCTGAGCTGGCCGCGCAGCCCGAACACCCCACGGTAGGAGGTGTGGCGCAGGTCGTTTTGCCGGCTGCCGCCCTCGACGTTGCGGCGACCGATAAACACCTGCTGGCTGTCATCCCGCGTCAGACCGTAGGCGCCGCACAGGGCGTCAAACTGTTGCCGGGACAGGAAGGCGTTGCCGCAGTGCAGGCTATCGGTCACAAAGAAGGCGCCCGAGGGGGCGATCTGGGCTACCGAGCGGTTGTCCATGAACATGAACTCGGCGTAGGTCTCGACCCGGTCGTGGAGGTCGTAGTGGGCAAACAGGCCGGCGGTCCAGCGCCGGTCGGGACGCTGAAAATAGTTCGACGGCCCGTAGTTGAACAGGGTCCCTTCGCGGGGCACGAAGCGGTCGCCTTCGACCTTGTAGTCGAAGCTGTCCAGACCCCGACTTCGCAGCACGCCGAAGTCGGAAAACGTGCCCTGGGGCTGGGTCGCCGAACCGGAACACTCGGAGAGATCGTTGCTCAGGGCGCACGAGCTGTAATCGCGGTCAGCCTGGAGCACCGGATCGATATCGCGGTAGGTGCCGTAGACCGTGACGTTGCCGCGATCCGCGCCCAGCTTGTGTCCCGCGATCAACGATACATTCGAGATATCGCCGTCCCAGACCGAGCCGTCGGCGACCTCATAGCCGGCGTTGCGGACGATCCGCTGCCACCGGTCACTGCCGTTGTCGTGCTGGTACTGGCTGAACTGATAGTCGAGCTTGATGCCCTCAAAGTCGTCGCGCATCAGGAAGTTGACCACGCCGGCGATTGCGTCCGAGCCATAGGTGGCCGAGGAACCGCCGGTCAGTACCTCAACGCTGTCGATCAGCGCGGCCGGGATCTGGTTGATATCGGCGCCAACGCCGCCTTGCAGCGGCGAGCCGGCTGGTAGGCGCCGACCGTTGACCAGCACCAGGGTGCGGCTCGCGCCCAGGTTGCGCAGATTCAGGGTGGCGGTCCCGGTCGCCCCGTTCGACTGGCTGGCGTTCTGGGTGGAGTACAGCTGGGGCAGGCTGCGCAGCATGTCCTCGACCCGGACGGTGCCCTGAAAGGCCAGGTCTTCGGCCTCAACCTGGATGACCGGGCTGGAGCTGAACAGGTTGGCCTGCTGAATGCGTGAGCCGGTCACCACGACCGCTTCGAGCTGCTGCGGCTCTTCGCTGGCCCGAGCCTCCGGTGGCTCGGCGTCCTGGGCAAGCGCGGGCGCTGCGGCAATCAGGAGGAAGGCCAGCGCAATCCCTGTCAACGTCTCTTTTCTCAGCATGGGCACCTCTCAACACGTGTGATGCGAATTCATCTGATAGTAGGGGCACGGCATGCCGTGCCCCTACGGAACCCTCGCTCTGTGGGAGAGGGTGGCCCGGAGGGCCGGGTGAGGGCGCGGACCAGCCGGTCGACGCAGGCCACGGCCCAATATGCATCACACGTCAACACGGGGCGACGCCTCAGGAGAGGGCCACGCTCAGCCCGACAAACCAGTAGCGGCCCAGGGCGTCGTACAGGCCGGGGAAGGTGTTGCCGCCGCGGCCGGACTCGCCGACGATGGGCGGCTCCTTGTCAAACAGGTTGCGGATGCCAACCCGCAGGCTGGCATACTCGGTGACCTGCCAGACCGTAGAGAAGTCGAAATAGTGGCGGTCATCGACCGGAACCGGACGGTCCGGGTCGGGGTCGGTGCTGGTGCTGATGTAGCGCCACAGCAGACTCGGCTGTAAGCCCCAGGGGCTCAGCCAGGTGGCGCGCAGGATGTTGCGGATCCTCGGGGTTGGCGTGCCGCACGAGTAGCCCCAACTGCCGGCGCAGGCGATCTTGGGAATGTCCGCGCTGGCCTTCAGGTCATAGGTCTCAAGAAACGACAGCAGATTCCTGAAGTTGAGGGCGCCGTAGCGGCCAAGACTGAGCACATAGTCGATGGCAAAGTCGTAGCCGCGGACCTCGGCGACAGCCAGGTTCTCCAGCACGGCCTCGACGTGGCCGGTCGTCTCGACCCGGTTGGAAGGCAGCCACAGGTCGCCGCTCGGTCCGCGCCTGACCTTGTCGCACTGGGAGAGTTTGCCGTCCAGGCAGCGGTTCAGCACAAGCTCCGGCGACAGGGCGCCGACGCCGCCCTTGAGTTCGATGTCGAAGTAATCCACGGAAAAGCTCAGGCCGTCGAGAAAGCCGGGCGTCCAGGTCAGGCCGATTGAGTAGGTATCGGCGTCTTCGGGAGCCAAGCCCGGGTTGCCCCCAATCAGGAAGTTGTACTGACCGGCCGGCGAGTCGGGAATGTGACCGAACTGCTCGGCCGTCACCCCGCTGCGGGCGCACTCTTCAAAGCTGCGGCCGGCTGCGGTTTTGCCGTCAACCACCTCGCCGGCGCACGGGTCGGAGGTCATGTAGATCAGGCCCAGCCGCCGGGGCAGGAACTGTTCGCGGATACTCGGCGCGCGCACCGCCCGCTGGTAGCTGCCGCGCAGACTGATGTCGTGGTTGATAGCCCAGCCGACCCGGACGCCGTAGGTATCGGTCTGGACGCCGTACCACGAGGAGCGATAGCCACCGTTGACGATCAGCTGGCGGATGAACGGCGCGTCCTCAATGAGCGGGATACCGGTTTCGATGAAAAAGGCCGGCACGTCAAAGCCGCCGTTGAGGGGCTGCGGCGCGCCGCCCACGCCGGTGCCGTCCCCGCTCTGGGTGATCCGGTCGGGCCGGTATTTCAGATTCTCCTCGCGCCACTCACCGCCCAGGGCGATGTCGATGCCGTTAGTGGCAAGCGGCGAGACTAGGCCGTAACGGCCGAGGTTGCCGGCCAGATAGCCCGACACCACGGTCTGGTCGGTGGTGCCGCGCGTCCGGCGCGTCTGGGTCAGGTAGTCGGTCATTCGGCTGGTGACCGCACCGTCTTCAAAGATGTTCCAGGCCACACAGTCCGGGTCAACACCGGTCAGCACCGAGCGGCACACGATGTTGCCGGTCACCGGGTCGCGGACCGCATCCAGAGCCCGGTTCATCCGGCTGGTCGACAGGCCGTTGACGAACTTGCTCCAGGCGCGGACCGCCGCGTACTGGTAGTACACATTGTAGCGCCAGCTGTCGCCGAGTTCGCCCCGCAGCCCGAACACGCCACGGTAGGAGGTGTGGTGCAGGTAGCTCTTGCGGTTGCCGCTCTCGACGCTGCGCCGGCCGATGTAGACGTTCTGGATATCGTCTGTGGTCAAGCCGTACTGGCCGCACAGAGCCTGAAACTGCTGCTGGGACAGAAAAGCGTTGCCGCAGTGCAGGTGGCGCTGCCTGAAGAACGAGCCCGAGGGCGCGATCTGGGCGGTGGTGCGGTCGTCCATGAACATCAGTTCGGTGTAGGCTTCGACGTATTTGTGCAGGTCGTAGTGGGCAAACGCGCCGGCGGTCC
>WTHE01000550.1 GCA_011523315.1 Candidatus Binatota bacterium | reverse complement strand
CACGTAATACGCGCTGGAAAATTTCTTGACTGCCATGTTCGCTTGCCTCCTCTGCAATGCTTGGGTGCTCAGCTATCAACTTTTTCCCTGTCGCGCAAATGAGAACAGTGGACAAGCCGCGTCTGTTCGCTTTGACGTGATGTCACAGCATATGTTACAGTTCGGCGTGATTCGAAGCTTCAAGCACGGAGGGCTTGCCGAGCTATTTGAACGAGGCCGCAGTCGGCGCATACAACACAACTTGCAAGCGCGTTGTCTGCGCCGGCTGGAGGCTTTGGATCAGGCCGAGGCGTTGACGGACTTGCGTGTACCGGGCTTCAATTTCCACGGCCTCCACGGGCGACCCCAACGCTACAGCATTCATGTCAACGGCCCGTGGTGCATCACGTTCGAATGGGAAGATAATGAAGTATGCCGAGTTGACCTTGAGCAATACCATTAAGGACACAGCATGGCTGAGTATCACGTCAAACGTCCGTTGGGCCGCGCCCCCATTCATCCGGGCGAAGTCGTGCGCGAGGATATGCTCCCGGCGCTGGGCCTCTCGGTCAGCGAGGCAGCTCGGCGGCTCGGAGTCTCGCGTCAACAACTCCACCGCATTCTTGCCTGCACGCATCCCATCACAACCGAGATGGCGCTACGGATCGGCCAGCTTGCTGGAAACGGGCCGAGGCTGTGGCTGAGGCTGCAACAGAACTACGATCTGTGGCACGCCGAACAACGGCTGAAAAACGAGCTCAAGAAAATAGAACCGATGGGAGCGGTGCACACAGGTCCAGCACCCGACTGACCGTCCCAGGCCGCCCGCAGGTCGCTCTGCGATCCGCGTATAGCCGCCCGGCCGGTTTTCGACTACAATCCGCGCCGCCTATGCCGGAACTGCCAGAAGTCGAAACCATTGCCCGCAAACTGCGCCAGGGCCAGGCGGTCGAGCCGGGCTTTCCGCCCTACCCGACTCCGCTCGGCCGCACGGTCACGGCCGTGTGGCTGGACTGGCCGCGCGCCGCCCGGCCGTCGGCGGACGCGCTGATCCACACCCTGCCCGGCCATCGCATCGACTCGATCAGCCGCCGTGGCAAGTATCTGATCTTTGGCCTGCATTCCCCGGCCTCGGAACGCCACCTGCTCATCCATCTGAAAATGAGCGGCCGTCTGCACGTCCTCGACGCCGACTTTCCACGCGAAAAACACGTCCATTTCGCCTTCAGCCTGGACAACGGCTATGAGCTGCGCTTCAACGACGCGCGTAAATTCGGCCGGGTGTACCTGGTTGACGACCTCGACGCCGTCACCGGTCATCTCGGCCCCGAGCCACTGGAAGAGGCCTTCACGCTGAAGGTCTTGCGAAGCCTGCTGGCCAAGAAATCCGGCGGCCTCAAGGCCCTGCTGCTCGACCAGTCGTTTATCGCCGGGATCGGCAATATCTACGCCGACGAAGCCCTGTGGCGGGCCAGGATTCATCCCTTGCGCCGAGCCAATACCCTGCAAGACACAGAGATCGCCGCGCTGCGCCGGGCCATTCGGGCCGCCCTCAGAGATGGCCTCAAACACGGCGGCGCGGCTATTGACTGGGTTTACCCGGAGGGCCGGTATCAGGATCACTTCCGGGTCTACGGCCAAGTCGATAAGCCGTGTCGCCGCTGCAAGACCAGGATTGAGCGGATTCTCGTCGGCCAGCGCAGCACCCACTTTTGTCCCACCTGCCAGTTGCCCGATGTCAGGCATTATTCTTGAAACCTGCTATATAGTCTGAGCCATGAATGCTCCCATCAACATGCATGATGTCGTGGCACTGCTCGAAGATACGGCTACCCAACATTTTGAAACCGGACAGCCGCTTATACTCCGCCGAGGACAAATCGGCACAGTGGTCATGACATATGACGAAACCGCGTATGAAGTAGAATTTTCTGGCCCGGATGGATGCGCCTATGCTGTCCTGCCGGTGCAGGCTGATGCACTCCTCATTCTCTACGATTCTCCGCAGCCTGCGGCTGCCTGAGCGCGCCACGCCGTCAAGGAAGGACAGCATGACGGTAGTGTGGAAGCCTGCGGCTCTTGGACGTGCACGAAGCGCCTCACTCGTTCGCCCTGAGCGGAACGGAGTCGAAGGACATTTTGGACACCCTCACCCTCACCCGCTCCCAGCGGGAGAGGGAACTCGAAACGGCTCTTCCGGCTCCCGGCGCCAATAGGGCCGGGCCTGACGCTGGTGCCGCACGCCGTACAGGCCGACCCGGTCGGTCAGATTCAAGACAAGCGGCATCAGGTCTGTGCCGTGCACCTGACCGAGACTGCCCTGGAACGCCACCCGTTCATGAAACTGGGCAACCTGGTCCGCCAACACGTTCGGCCCGCCCGCAATCAGCAGAGGCACAGCCTCGCCCGAATGGATCAGGGGACCGTGGCTCGGGGTGGCATGATCCCCGGTCACCACAACGAGCAGGTCCCGGTCGTGTTCAAGCCGCCGCACCAGCGGCCCCAGGGCCGAGTCAAGCTCACAGATCGCGTGCTTTTTCTCCAACGGGTCTTTGCGATGGGCGGCCCGGTCCGGCCCCTTGGTGTGGACGTGGACAAACTCATAGCCACGCCGCAACAGGTCATCCGCAGTTTGCAGCTTGTCCTGAAAATCCCGCACCAGGCTCGCCTGACGCGCGACCCTGACCGGGGTCATCCCACACACCCGCGCAATGCCGGTGTACAGCGGATAGTTCTCGACGCTGGCCGCCCGCAGGCCGTTCTGCTCCGCAAACGGACTGACCTGGGGCTTGGTCGCAGCCCACTTGGTCAACAAGAAGTTAATCACCGGCTGTCGGCTGCGGCGACGCTGGTGGTTGAGCGGATGCGCCTCCAGGCGCGCGTGCGCCCAGCTCAGGTAGGCGTTCAAGGCATCCGCAGTCCGCTGGGCATTGGCCTGATCGGGGTCTTCGGCCAGGGGCAGAGCCCGGGCCACGGCAGCGCCATCGGCGAACGGATCAACATCGGACACGGAACGGCTGGGATTCCCGGTCAGGCTCAGGATTCCCTCGCACCGTCCACAGTCGTTCAGGGCAAAGCGGATGCCGTGGCTCTCATACTCGGCAACGGCCGCGCTCAGCACCTGGCAGTCGTGCTCATCCTTTGCCTGGTGTTGCTCCCACAGGAGCGCATCGCGGTAGACCACCCCGTCCCGAACCGTTGTGGCGGCAAAACTGGCCAGGAGAATGACCGACTCCGCCCGAACCTCAATCCCCCTGCCAATGGCCTCAAAGGCGGCCCGTCCCGGGAACTGTTCGAGCGGATAGCCAAACAACAGAAAGTGGGAGGTATCGCTCTCCAGGGGGATCCCGGGGGCAAGCGGGATGAGCTGGCCGTTGACACCCAGTTGGGCCAAGCGGTTGAGGTGCGGGGTGTGGGCGGATTCGAGCGGGGTTTTTCCGCCCAGCACGGCCTGGGGTCGGTCGGCAAGGCCGTCGAGAACAATGAACAGGATGGGGATGGGCGCGTCGGCCTGCGTCATAAAGGCGACTCAGCGGGGGCGCAGCCCCTGCCCTTCTTCCGCCTGCCGCAGTCTGTGCTCGGCGCGTATCGTCTCCAAGACCCCGGCAACTGCGGGCGGCACACAGGCTTTCCAGTTCTGGCCTGTCCTGAGCTTGCGGCGCACCTGGCTGCCGCTCACCCGTTTTGCCGCGCCCGCGTCCAGGACTTCCACCCTCCAGCCACCGGCCTGGAAGCGCTGGAGTTTTTCGTCGCCCCAGTCCGAAAACAGCCGGACATACTGCACCGCCTCAGGCGGACAGTAGAACCGCCAGCGCTCTGGATGATGAATCGGAAAGGGCACGACAGAGCAGCGCGTCGGCGCTACTCCGGCCTCGGCCAGGGCGGCGCGCACCATCCACTGACGCTCAAAAAAGCTGAACGGATTGGCCTCAGGCCGGTGGCGCTGGGGATCTGTGGGTTCTACGACACATGTCGAGGGATCGGGGTTGGTAATGCCGACGATCAGATGCGAACAGCGGGACAGGGCGGCCAGAGCATACTCCAGATGGCCCGTGTGAAACGGCTGAAACCGGCCGTGGATCATGCCGTAGGGCGCGGTCATTCTTCCTCGCCAGCCCTGAAACCGAGACCTAGTCTTCGAGAGGAATAATCAGCGATTTGCGCGGCTGGCCGTTCACCGCCCGGCTGATATGACCCTGGCCGGTCGTATCTTCGGCCAGCAGGATTTCTCCACCGCCCAGGATCCGCGTTGTGCCGTCGCCAATCTCGATTTCCACCTCGCCCTCAAGCGTGACCACATACTGGCGGCGGGGCGCGTTGTGCCAGTCGAAGTTGTAGTCGCCCGAGTTTTCGCGGAAGATCACCCCCTTGACCGGTACCAGTGGCGACATGGTGCCGCCCGGTCCGCCGTCTTTCAGCTCGACCTCAATATCCTCAAAATGGGACTGATTATCCGCTCCGGTGTAAATACGCGTGACTTTCATGGCTGCTCCTTCCTGCTTATTTGGGCCTGCTTATTTGGGGGCCAACACATCGAGGGCTTTGCGCGTTGCCACCAGACGGTCCTCGTTGACCGGACTCACGGCCAGCACCGGCATCCCGGCCCCGGCCTCATGGAACGCGGCCAGCTGCTCCCGACACAGGCTCGGCGGGCCGTACACGCACACCTGCTCGACCATCCGGTCCGACACCAGGGCGGCGGCGGCTTTGCGGTCTCTGCTCTGCCAGGCCTGTTGCATGGCGTTGACCTCATCGACAAACCCACACCGTCGCCACTGCAACCGGTAAAAGGGCAGCTGGGCGAAAAAGGCCAGGTTGTAGCGGGCCGCAGAACGCGCCTGCTCAAGGTCCTCAGAGATAAAGGTCGGAATGCTGACAATACAGTCGAGCTGTTCGGGATCTTTGCCCACGCGCCGGGCTGCGGCCTTGGCCGCCTCAAGCAGGGTCGTCAGATACGTTCGGGCGGGCAGAAAGGGCATGATGCCGTCAGCCTCTTCACCGCCGACCGCAGCGGTCTCGGCCGTCACCGAGGCCACATATACCGGAACGGGGTGTTGGGACGCACGGGGTCGGAAAAATGCGCCAATCGACTCGCCCGCCAGCGCCTTCTTGAGCGTCTGGACGTAGGAGCGCATATAGG
>WTHE01000265.1 GCA_011523315.1 Candidatus Binatota bacterium | reverse complement strand
GGCACCCTCCTTCTCGCCTCTTCTTGTCATACATCGGCAAATCAGCGCAACGTCCCTCTGCCTTGTCCGCCGAGCGCCTGACCGTTATATCTTTGCCTCCCACACAAGACAATTTGGATCGGACCTGTGCCACACTCCGCCCCGACCATCCCCTCCGACCGCATCCAAGCCCTCGACACCGTCCGAGGCTTCGCCCTCCTCGGCATTCTGCTCATGAACATTCTGGCCTTCGGGCTACCGTCCCGAGCCTACTTCGATCCATCCGTAGACGGTGCGCTCAGCGGCGCCGATTTCGGCGTCTTCTTCGTCGTCGACCTGCTGGTTGAGGGCGTCATGCGAGCCGTGTTCTCGATGCTGTTCGGGGTGGGGATTGCGCTGGTGGCCAGCCGGGAAACCCGAGTAGGAATCTACTACCGCCGTCAGTGCTTGCTGCTCGGCATCGGACTCGTCGATACCTTCGTGCTGCTGTGGACAGGCGACATCCTGGTCTCCTATGCCCTGGCCGGCATGGTGTTGTATGTGTGCCGCAACTGGCGTCCAAGAAACCTCGGCATCGCCGCAGGCTGCATTTTCGCCTATCTGGCCATTGTCTACGCCACGATCTTCCTGGTCCTGTCCTGGGGTCCGGTCCAAGCCACAGCCGTGCAGACGCGCATCGAAGCCGGTCAAGCCGTCTCCGCCGAGGATCGGGCCAGGCTCGACGCCTGGGTCGAGCTGCAAGCCGCAGTCCATCCCCCGGAGAGCATACGAGCCCGGGAGGCGCTGAAATTCGAGGGGTCTTACCGCCAATCCTTTGTCGCCAACGCCGAGGAGGCCGGCGAGATGTACACCCTTGTCCTGCCGGTGTTCGCCATCTGGGACGCCGCCGCGTGCATGCTGCTCGGCATGGCGCTCTACAAGACCGGCTTCTTCCAGGGACTGTACAGCCTGCGCCGCTACACGCTGGTGGCGATCCTGGGCTTCGCCTGTGGTCTGACGGTCAACGGATTCGAGCTGGCGATGAAGATCGGGAGCGGCTACGCGCCCCAGTGGGTGTCGGGCGCATCGGTGTTCACCAGCGACCTTGGGCGCGTGTCGATGGCCCTGGGGTTCGTCTGTGTGGCGATGATCGCCTGGCAGTGCGACTGGTTCGCCAGACCGCGCCGAGTCCTGGCGGCGGTCGGGCGTATGGCGCTCACCAACTACATCCTGCAGAGCGTCTTCGGGCTGGTGATTTTCCACGATTTCGGGCTCGGGCTGTGGAACGAACTCGCCCGCCATCAGCTGTACTACATTGTGCTGGCGGAGTGGGCCGTGCTGATCTGGTTCAGCAGCTGGTGGCTGGGTCGCTACCGGTTCGGTCCGCTGGAGTGGCTGTGGCGGTCGCTGACCTATGGCCGCATGATGCACAGAACCCGGGATTCCGCCCAGTTATAGTGAAATTAGGCATCTTACAAAAAAATTGTAATCTGACAAATTTTAGTATAAATTTTCTCTATGGACCCAATTCGGAACCCTTATGCACCTGGAGCGGGCACGCAGCCTCCAGAACTGGTCGGCAGAGATGAGGTCCGAGAGACCGCGCGAATTGCACTGGAGCGGACCAAGATCGGACGCCCAAGCAAAAGCATGTTGATGGTTGGACTCCGTGGCGTAGGAAAGACTGTGTTGTTGGACCGGATTCGGGAAGACGCAGTGGCGAACCGCCTGCACGCCTTACGCATCGAAGCGCCTGAAAATCGCTCTCTGGCATCCGTCTTGGCACCTCAATTACGTTCGGCCTTGCTGAAACTCTCGAACAAGGAGGCAGTAAAAAATGCAGCGCAACGCGCGCTCAGGGCTCTTGCCGGCTTTGTCGGGGCACTGAAGATGAAGCACCAGGACATCGAGGTCGTTTTGGACTTCGATCCTGAACCCGGGTTGGCCGACAACGGAGACTTGGAGGCTGACTTGCAGGATCTGTTTGAAGTCGTTGGCACTGCTGCCAAGGCAGATGGAAGCTGTTTGGTGCTCTTTGTCGATGAACTCCAGTATGTGAAAGAGACCGAACTCGGTGCACTGATCACGGCGCTACACCGAACAGCTCAGCGGCGGCTCCCCGTGACCCTGATCGGGGCAGGTCTCCCCCAGGTACGAGGTCGCATGGGGAAAGCGAAGTCTTACGCCGAGCGGCTTTTTGAGTTTCCTGAAATTGGAACGCTCGCGCCTGACGATGCGAAGCTTGCGATTGCCAAGCCCGCGATAGACGAAGGAGTGGAGATAGAATCCTCCGCCCTCGACGCCATCGTTTCCCAGACTCAATGCTATCCCTATTTTCTACAGGAATGGGGAAAGCATGTATGGGATGTCGCCGAATGTTCTCCCATCACGGTTTCCAGTGTCGAAGTCGCCTCAGAGCAGGCCATCGCCGACCTCGATAAGAGTTTCTTCCTGGTCAGGTTTGACAGGCTGACGCCGGCAGAGAAAAGATATCTTCGAGCGATGGCCACACTCGGCGCGGGACCTCATCGCTCAGGAGACATTGCCGGAGTCCTGAACCGCCGCGTGACCTCTTTGGCTCCCACCCGCAGTCAACTGATTAATAAAGGTATGGTGTGGAGTCCGAGTCACGGAGACACGGCTTTTACTGTTCCGATGTTTGACAAATTCATGTTGCGGATCATGCCCGGTAATGAGTGGCGATAGCGATGCCGCCCGGCTGAGCTGGAACGAAATCCGGGATTTCGCCTGACACCTCAAGCCGGCGTCGTGTCCAGACTCCTATATTCCTGCCGCAGTGTGTCAGTCAGCCCCCCTCTCGCGTCACGCGAACTCATACAGAGGTACGGTACTTGCCGGTTGGCGCTTGTCTTGAAGCAGGTCTTCAATCCTGCGAACCGTTGCCGGCTTCAGCAGCACGTCTCCGCACGCAGAACAAATCTCAGCCGGAACGTGGTCAATGACAGTCACTTGACCATGGTGTCGCACGGTGTGCATGACCGTACCTGCCTCGTATTCTCCCGGACAGCCCTCGATGCTGCACTTCATGTCGATTGTCTCCTTTGGGTCGGAGTAACCCATTTGGGCAACGTGGGTTCATACACCGTGATGATAATAAGAGTTGGCCGAGCTGTCGTACAAACGACATGGATAGCTCGCCCTGCCCGAGTAATCCCGTACAACAGGCAGCACGCCCCTCTCCGATGTTGCGCATAGTCTTCTAAGATGTGTCCCTGAGAGATTGCCTCCAGTACTTCGCCAAGCGAGAGCTGCTCCTCAACCATTTCTTGTTGAGCGTGCTGTGTGACGCGTACATTATTGGCACGAGCTTGAGCTTGTATTCTGTCCAGCATACGTCATCACTGTCAACTCGGACCAGCAGAGGGTCTGGCAGCAATAGAGCCCGTATAAATCACATCGGCAGGCTGCTCGAACACCGGCTACATCATCGCAAAGACGAGGATTAGTAACATACGCCGACGATCCCAGAGGTGAAGTCACAAAACCTCGGATTTTCCGGTATAGACGTATCGGCAAACCAAAGCTTGTCCACCCCGTCCGGCAGTCCATTTGGATATGCCTCTCGAATCGCGCTGAGCATTATTGCTTCATTCATGAGGGCGATATCATCGTTTTCGACAAGCAAAACGGTCGTAGTACCCGGCCTCTGGTATTTCGCCAGTTTCGCTCCCTTACGGTCCAATATCTTCCTTATTCGCTCTGACAGTGTTTTGTCTTCCGGCGGTGCGAAGCGGGGGAAGAAGACACCTCGTGGTCCCTCTTTCCATTTTCGGACCCGGAGCCGAAAGGGGGAAGAAAGTGGAGGATCAACCGGAAGAATCATGTCATGCCATCCATAAGGCAGCTCGAAGGCGTTACTGGAAACCCAACTCTTGAGAGCAGCACGAAGCTTATCCCAATCCTGACCTTTCTTGATGGCGTCGTATTCGAGTATAACGCTCAGATGAAAATCCACGCTGTCAGAGAACTCCTGTTCGAGTCCGCCCGCGACGCGCAGATACCAATCATCGTTCCGATGCTGGTGTGGAATGCTGTCGATGCTCGTATGCTCAATCGCAAAAGGGCCAGCGATTGCATCAATCTCTTTAGTCTGGCGATTCTCTTCGTCAGGCCAGCGATCTACCATCAAGTTGGGGAAGCCGATGCCGCGTAAAAAAACGACGAAGGCTTCAATTACATCTTGATCACGCATCTCTTCTTCGGAGATTTGGGAAGCCAACGAATTTCTCCTCCCTGCCGGATAGCGGCATGTAATCCTTGCCCCCCACCCAAGATTGACCAGCAGACCAGACGCCCGCTGGAAAGAGGTGCTCGCTTAACAGGGCAAGAGGGAGAGGAGGAGCGCAAAAATTTTGCCGACCTAATTCAGATCGACCGCGTACTCGCGCAGCAGTTCCAGGGGTACAATCTCCAGGGCGCGCTGGTGGGTGCGGGTGAGATACACCCGGGGGGCCATGCCGCGCTGGTGGGCTTCGAGCCAGCGCGCCGCACACAAACACCACCGGTCGCCCGGCTTGACGCCCGGAAAGCTGAACTCGGGCCGGGGGGTCGAGAGATCGTTGCCGCGCTGGCGGGAGAATTCCAGAAACTCCTGGCTGGCTTCGACACACACGGTGTGCGAGCCGCGATCCTGATCGCTGGTGTTGCAGCAGCCGTCGCGAAAGAAACCGGTCAGTGGGCTGTCGCTACAGGTGTCGAGCGGCTCACCGAACACGTTGACCGAGTCGTCCATCTTCTGGGTTTCCATCATGCGCCTGTCCTCCTGTGCTATTCGTTGGGTGGCGGAGCGTCGCCGCCCGCCTGGGCGTCGGCCGCCTGTTCGGACTCTTCGTCACACTCGCCCATATGCCGGCCAACCGCCCGTATGGTCTGTGAAAAGTCCCTGCTCTCAAACCGCATGCGGCTGTTCATGGTGGTTTCAGTCACCGTATACTCCAGGGTCCCGCTCATCGGCGTCACCCCCTCCCCGCTGCCGCAGCTCAGCCGGGCGGTCAGCGTGTCGCCCGCCCGCTTGACATCGTGCAGCTCGCAGCCCTCGTCTCGGACAAACCCCTCAAACGGATCGACCTCGGGTTCGTCAACACACCGGGTATGGGTGGTGAAGCGCGGTTGGGGCAGCTCGGGCGAGGAGATGGTGGTGGTGATATGCCAC
>WTHE01000008.1 GCA_011523315.1 Candidatus Binatota bacterium | reverse complement strand
TGATGATGGTGTAATACGCGCTGTCCTGCCACTCGGCCCGAATCCAGATGCGGTCCGTATCGCTGACCGCCCAGTAGCCCAGCAGCGAGGCCACATGGTGTGGCACGCCAGCCTTGATCAGGTGCATCAGCCGCTTGCCCTGCTGGGGGATTTCCAGAATCCCCTCGGGCAGCATTTCAAACAGCCGAAACTGCGGCCCGGCCAGGGGCAGCCGGGCGCTCCAGATGCGGTAGTCGAACGCCTCCTGCCACCTGCCAAGCGCGTCCAGATCCTCGGGATCGGTGGCCGAGGCGCTATAGTTGCGGAGCGGGATGGTGCGGGGCATGGGGAGGGCTCCGGCCTACCACTTGGCCCGGGCCTGGCGTTCGGCCGGCGTATCTTTGCGCGACTGCCAGCAATAGCCTTCCAGGTTCACAGTTCCACACTCGGGACAGGTCCGGTTTCGGCTGTCGCTGTTATATTCGGTCACCGCCGCCCGCTCGGCCTTCCAGAAGCCGTTCATGCCTTTTTCACCGGTCGGATAGACCCGCTCGAACAGCAGAGTCAGGCACTCCAGACAGTAGCAAAGCGGTCGCACTCGGTCTTGTCCGGCATCTGCTGAATCAACAGGAACGGAATCTGGCCGTCTTCGTCCGGCGGCAGGGGCAGAAACAACTCGTCCCGGTCGTTGATGTGCCAGTAGCCAAAGTAGTTGGCCGCGTGGTGCGGAATGCCGCCCACCACAACGCCGATGTCGAGCGGTTTGGGCGGGTCGGTCAGCTTGGTCAGGCCCTTGTAAGGCTCGATCAACCAGATCTCGCTGAGCCGGCCTCCCGAGACGGCGTCTAGGGCGCCAGTCTCGGTCGGGGCGTAGTGACGGACGCCGATGACCTGCTGGCCGGCCTCCTTAAAGCCGGAAAACTTGCCGATCACCCGCTCGTTCAGAAAGTCCCAGTCGCCCATGACTTTCTCAACCGGCTCACTGATATACAGATTCGGGAACGACATAGCCCACCTCGTTATGAAGCTCGGTCCTTATGACACTTGGCCCTTATGACACTTGGCTCTCTTGGGCCGCCCGTCCGTTGCCTGCGGCCCCGGTCGCCTCAGGCTCGGGAAACTCGGGCATGACCTCCTCGGCAAACAGACGCATCGAGCGACACACCTGCTGCTGGCTGAGGCTGCCGTAGGCGAAGAACAGGATCATGTATTGCAGGTCGTCCAGAAACTCCTGGTGACGCTTGATGAGACGGACGCAGGTGTCGGGGCTACCGATCAGGAGCATGCCGAGGTCCATCAGCTCGTTCAGGTCGCCCCGGGCTGCGGCGTCGAAGGTGCCCTTCAGATACGAGTAGGAAGACGACTGGGCCATTTCGTCCGGTTTGGCCAGTTTGAGCAGCTGTTGCCAACGCGCGGCCAGGGTCGGCAGCACCTCGGCTTTGGCCTGCTCGTCGCTCTCGGCCACATACACATGCCGGGTCGGCACCAGGCCGACGTGGTCGACGGTGTGGCCGTGCTTGGCGTTGTCGGCCTTGTAGATGGCCCAGTGCTGCTGCATGATCGGCAGCAGGGTGTAAACCTCCATGCACGGATAGTTGTGCTGTGCCGCCCAGCGGACCGAGGCCTCAGACAGGCCGGCGGTCCACACCGGAGGATGCGGTTTCTGGACCGGCCGGATTTCGAGCCGGGTCTGGGGAATGTTCACAAACCGGCCCTGATACGAGAAGGTGTCGTGGGTCCAGGCCCGGATCACGGCCTGATGGGTTTCGTCAAAGATGTCACGGCTCTGCTCGTGCTCGACCCGCCACGGAATGAACTCGCCCGGCTGAATGCCCCGACCGATGCCCCACAGCAGACGCCCGTCGCTCAGCATATCCAGCATCGCGCCCTCTTCGGCCAGGCGCAGCGGATGATGAAAGGGCAGGACATTGACCGCCGGCCCCAGCTTGATCCGCTTGGTCCGCTGGGCGGCCGAGGCGACCATCAGATTGGGCGAGGCGATCATGCTGTAGGTCGAAAAGTGGTGCTCGGCGAACCAGAAGCTGTCATAGCCGAGCTGCTCGGCGTACACCACCTGTTCGAGGTTCTCCTTGAACAGCTGCTGGACGCTGCGCTCATCGGCCTTGGTGACGGTTGAGAAAATTCCGAATTTCACCCGCTTCTCCTTCGCTGCTCCTGGGCTGAGAGCTGGCCGCGAGTGTATCACCGGCGGAGGGGAGATGCTATGGGAAGGGCAAAGGAGGCTGCCATGATCGTCCCAGTTCGCAAACGGTATAAAGTCGTCACCGAAAAGAATGTCCCGATGAAAACGCGCGACGGGGTGACCCTGTACGCCGATGTCATCCGTCCCGACTCGGCCGAGCGCTTTCCCGTCCTGCTGAGCCGCACGCCCTACGGCAAGCTGGCTGCGGCCGACCCCAACGGCCCCAACGCCTTGTACGCCCGCTACGGCTATGTGTCGGTCGTCCAGGACTGTCGGGGTCGCTTCGAGTCCGAGGGCGACTATGACACCATCTTTCAGGAGGCGGCCGACGGCTACGACGCGGTCGAGTGGTCGGCCAGGCTGCCGTGGTCAAACGGCCGGGTGGGCACGACCGGCCAGTCCTACCTGGGCCTGACCCAATACCTGATCGCCTGCAACGACCCCATGCCGCCGTCACTCCAGTGCATGGCGCCGGTCTCGGCCTCGTCCGATTACCACGCCAGCTGGATCTATCACACCGGCGGGGTATCCAAGTGGGGCTGGATGGTGCCCTACGCCCTGTTCAAGGGCCTGAACACGCTCGAGCGTCAGGGCCGCACAGACCTGGTCGAAAAGATGAAGGGCTATGTCGAAGGCGGCGATCCGGTCGGTCCCCGCATGACCCGCTGGGGCCTGAACGCCTTCACCCCGCTGACCGACGAATGGTACCGCCACCTGCCGATCAAGGACTGGGGCGAAATCCTCAAGGAAGCCGCCCCATACATGGTCGAGCACATCGCCCAGGCCGACGACGGCGCCTACTGGCAGCGGGCCAACGTGAACCACTTCGCCGAAACCGTCACCACGCCCATGCTCCACGTCACCTCGTGGTATGACATCTTTGCCGAGGGTGGGCCGACCGCCTACCGGAGCATCAGCGCCAACAGCCGCTTTGAGGCGGCCCGGACCGGCCAGCGCCTGATCATCGGGCCGTGGGGCCATCTGCTGCCCTACACCTCGCCAAGCTCACGCGGGGCCGGGGACATCGACTTTGGCCCGAGCGCCCTGATCGACCTGAACGAGACCCTGCTGCGCTGGTTCGACTACTGGCTCAAAGACGTGGCCAACGGCATCATGGACGGGCCGCCGGTCAGCGTGTTCAGCCTGGGTGAGAACCGCTGGCAGCAGCTGGCCGACTGGCCGCCGCCCGCCATGCGCCAGGTGCGCTACTTCCTGCACAGCGACGGGGCGGCCAACAGCCTGAGCGGCAACGGCAGTCTGTCGAGCGTCCCGCCCGGCCAGGAGCCGGCCGATCAGTACACCTACGATCCCGACGATCCGGTCCCCTCGCTCGGCGGCAATAACCTGACCATCGACATGGGCGTGCAAGACCAGCGCCCGGTCGAGGAGCGCCGCGATGTCCTGGTCTATACCTCGGAGCCGCTCAGCCAGCCGCTGGAGATCACCGGGCCGGTGACGGTCGAGCTGTGGGCCGCGTCTTCGGCGCGCGATACCGACTTCACCGCCAAGCTCGTCGACGTCCACCCCGACGGCTATGCCCAGAATCTGCTCAACGGCATTATCCGGGCCCGCTATCGGGACTCGGCGACCACCCCCCAGCTGATGGAGGCGGGCAAAGCCTACCGCTTCGCGATTGATCTGTGGGCGACCAGCAACGTCTTTCTGCCGGGCCATCGCATCCGGCTGGAAATCAGCTCCAGCCATTTTCCCGAGTTTGACCGCAACCTGAACACCGGCCAGCCGTTTGGCGAGGGCACACAGGGGATAGCCGCACAGCAGACCGTATTCCACCAGGAGGACCGGCCGTCGTATATCGTGCTGCCGCTCATTCCCAGGTAACCCGCTGGAGGGTAGTGTCTCAGTTTGAAAATGATTGTCTGTCTCATCCCCAGCGGCCCGCTCCGAGGGCGGTCGCCATGGCGGGCAAATCCCCCTCAATCCCCCTTTTTCAAAGGGGGAAGCGCGAAGCGCAGGGGGATTTCTGCGCCAGTAGGGGCGACGCATGCGTCGCCCCTACCGAGAAAAGAGAATTTCAAAGTGGTACACCACCTCCTTGCGTGGGAGTAGCCTGCGGACTCGGTTGAACGCATGTGCTGAGAACCGAGTCTGTATGTTTGCTTCTCCGGCACTCCGGGCGGCCGTGGCTGCGGCGGCGGCCAGTGTCTTCTTTGGCGGAATGGTCTTCTGCACACGGTTTGTGATCGATCAGACCGAGCCGCTGACACTGGCCTTCTTTCGCTTTGGCATCGGCTTCGTCTGCGTGGCTCCGGTGCTGGTGCGGCACCAGCGGCCGCGCGTACAGCGGGCAGACTGGGGCGCCATCGCGTGTCTTGGCGTCCTCTTATACGCGCTTATGCCCATCCTGGTCAGCGCGGGGTTGCAGTTCAGCTACGCATCACGCGGCGCCCTGGCGCTCGCCTCGCAGCCCTTGTTCACCCTCCTGCTGGCCTGCTGGCGCGGCGAGGAGCGGCTCACGCCGGTCAAGCTGTTCGGCATCGCGCTGGCCATGGGCG
This sequence comes from Candidatus Binatota bacterium, assembly GCA_011523315.1. GTDB lineage: Bacteria > Desulfobacterota > Binatia > Bin18 > Bin18 > JAAXHF01. The sequence continues at coordinate 465 of WTHE01000008.1, read as the reverse complement.
GACTGGGACTCGCCCTCAGCGAGGGTCCCCCCCAGACCTCCGCATCTCTGGTATGGGCCGGAGATGCGCTGCTGTTCTGCGCGGCTTTGTGCATAGCCGTCTACAACGTCTACTCGCAGCCCCAGCTCCAGCGCTATCCGGCCCCCGTGTTCACGGCGCTCAGCATGGGCCTCGGCGCCCTCAGCCTGGCTCCTTTTACCTTTGGTGTGGGCCTGGCTCAGGGCTGGCCGGCCTTCACCCCCTCGGGCTGGGCAGCCGTGCTGTATATCGGCACGTTCGGAGGCGGGATCGGCTATGCCCTATGGGTCTGGGCTCTGGCCCATACCAGTCCCACCCGGGTGGCCATCTTCCTGACGCTCAATCCGCTGACCGCCACGCTGCTGGGCGGCGCTTTTCTGGACGAGCCGATTACCCCGCGCTTCGCCGTGGGCCTGCTGGCCGTGCTGGCCGGCATTGTGGCCGTTC
>WTHE01000358.1 GCA_011523315.1 Candidatus Binatota bacterium | reverse complement strand
GGGAGCGGATGTCGATGGGCTGATTGCGGTCGGCGAAAGACAGAGAAGCAATCAGGCTTTGGTCCGTGTCGGGAGCCTGGGCCGGGCTGCCGCCGGGGTGTCCGGCCAGCAGGAAGAAAACCAGGCCGGCGGACACCAGCCAGCGGCCGGTTCGAACCTGAGACGACAGGGATCGCCACACGCGCGTACCCATGCCCATCAGCCCTCTTCCCTGGCCAGCGTGGTATGGACTTCGGCGTGCAGGGTCACCCGCTTCTCGTCCACCACTATCCGGTAGCCCCGGGCTTCAACACTCAGATCCTGGCTGGCAACGTGGACCACATCCGGTGCCGAGACCGTATTCTGAGCGCTGTCGTACAGCGCGGTCTGGGTCTTGAGAGAAAACTCACCGATCCGCATTTCCAGGTCGCCGCTCAGCTTCATCCGCACGACCTCCTGCATGCCCTCGCCGAGGGTGACCCGGCCTTCTCGGCACCGCAGGGCAATCACCTCGCCGCTATCGAGGTACAGCGACATGGTCGGCGAATCGACCAGCAGCTCCCTGCTGTCCTCGAAAAAACGCGCCTGGGTGGCGGCGATTTCCCAGATTTTCTTGCCGTCGCGCATCTTGACCCGCCGGAAGTTCTGCATCCGCTGGTCCCCGCCGGACGAGGCCACGGTCGGCAGTTCCTGATCGTCCTGACGCTGGTGCCACAACCCCATGCCCAGCCCACCCAGGACGCACACGACAACAAGACCGATAACAAAACGTGCCTGATTTCGATTCATTGTGGAACCACCTGAGCACGTACCATACCACCTCCGCCACACCGGGCAAAGGGTAGACCCGCCCCGTCGGCTCAGCCCTCGGGAGACGCCTGCTAGGCTTTCACCAGTTGGTCGAGACGCTGCAAGGTCCGCAGCAGGGCTTCGAGCTGGTCCAGGGGGAACACGCTTGTGCTATCGCTGCGAGCCTGGTCCGGGTTGCGGTGAACCTCCATGAACAGACCGTCGATACCGACCGCAACAGCCGCCCGGGCCAGCGGGGCGATGAATTCCCGCTGACCGCCCGAACTCGTCCCCTGTCCTCCGGGCAGCTGCACGCTGTGGGTGGCGTCATACACCACGGGGTAGCCGCTGCGGGCCATGATCGGCAGCGCGCGAAAGTCCGAGACGAGATAATTATAGCCAAAACTGGCCCCCCGTTCGGTCAGCAGAATGTGCCGATTGCCGGTTGAGGCGACCTTGGCGGCGGCGTGGGCGATATCGTGCGGAGCCACAAACTGGCCCTTCTTGATATTGACCACCCGACCGCTCTGACCGGCCGCCACAAGCAGGTCGGTCTGACGGCACAGAAAGGCCGGAATCTGGACAATATCGGCCACCTCAGCCGCCGCCCGAACCTCTTGGGGCGTATGCACATCGGTCAGAATCGGCACCTCCAGCTCGCGTTTCACGCCGGCCAGGATCCGCAGCCCCTCGTCCTGGCCCGGTCCCCGGAAGGACTCCACCGAGGTCCGATTGGCCTTATCGTACGAGGATTTATACACCAGCGGGATATGCAGGCGGTCGGTCACGGTTTTCAGCGCCTGGGCGTGAGACAGAGCGGAATCCCGGCTCTCAATGACGCATGGGCCGGCCATCAGCACGAACGGCCGGCCCTGGCCACACACCAGGCGCCCGATCGGAACGGCGTCGGGCTGACACTCGCGGATCATACGCCCTCAGCCTTCCCCTGGATGTGGTCTGGCCGTTCCATTACTGCACGATTCTGCGTATCGTCCCTTCCTCATCAGGGATGTGGTCGGGAAGGGCTGGCGACACAGACTCGGCCCGCACGCCACAGCCGGCCCGGCGCTGCCGGGCGGCCTGAACAAAGCCTCTGAACAGGGGATGGCAGTCGAACGGGCGTGATTTGAACTCGGGGTGGAACTGGACGCCGATAAACCACGGGTGGTCGGCCAGCTCGACGATTTCGACCAGGCTCTGATCGGGCGACAGGCCGCTGAAGATCAGGCCCTTCTGGCTGAGCTGGTGGCGATAGGCGTTGTTGAATTCATAGCGGTGGCGGTGGCGCTCCGAGATGCGCTTTTTGCCGTACACGCTGGCCGCCAGACTGCTGTCCAGCACGGTGCAGGGGTAGGCGCCGAGGCGCATGGTGCCGCCTTTTTCCAGGACTTGGTTCTGCTCGGCCATGAGAGCAATGACCGGATGGGGCGTGTCCGGGTCGATCTCGGCCGAGTTGGCCTTGTCCAGACCGCACACGTTGCGGCTGAACTCGATCACCGCCATTTGCATGCCGAAGCAGATGCCCAGAAACGGCACGCCCCCTTCGCGGGCGTAGCGGACGGCCGTGATCTTGCCCTCGGTGCCGCGCTGGCCAAAGCCCATCGGGACCAGGACACCGTCGGCCTGGCCGAGCGCGTCCGGAAACTCGCCAGCCTCAAGCTGTTCGGAGTCGATATGGTCCACCTCGACCCGACACTCATTGGCAAAGCCACCGTGAGCCAGGGCTTCGTTCAGGCTCTTGTACGAGTCAATCAGCTCGACGTATTTGCCGATCATGGCGATCCGCACCTGGTCCTGCGGCTGCTGAAACGTCCGCACGACTTTTTCCCAGCGGCTCAGATCCGGGGTGCCGGTCCACATGTTCAGCTTATCGACAACACACTGATCGAGCCCCTCTTGATGAAAGACCAGCGGGACCTCGTAGATGCAGTCCACGTCCTTGGCCGTAATCACCGCGTGCTCGTCAACATTGCAGAAATGGGCGATCTTGGCCTTGACCTTGTGGTCCAGGTAGCGGTCCGTGCGGCACAGCAACACGTCGGGCTGAATTCCCATGCTGGTCAGCTCTTTGACGCTGTGCTGGGTGGGTTTGGTCTTGAGTTCACCGGCCGCCGAGATAAAAGGCACCAGGGTCAGGTGGAGGTATAAGACGTGCTCGCGTCCCCAGTCCCAGCGGAACTGGCGAATCGCTTCGAGAAAGGGCAGACTCTCGATGTCCCCGACCGTGCCGCCGACCTCGCAGATGGCAACATCAAAGCCTTTGGCCGCATTCAGGATACGCCGTTTGATCTCGTCCGTGATGTGGGGAATGACCTGCACCGTGCCGCCCAGATAGTCTCCACGACGTTCCCGGGCAATGACCGTGTCGTACACCTGACCGGTAGTGAAGCTGTTCTGGCGTCCCAGCGAGGTCGAAACATAGCGCTCGTAGTGTCCCAGGTCGAGGTCGGTCTCGGCCCCGTCATCGGTCACAAACACCTCTCCGTGCTGGAAGGGATTCATGGTACCGGGATCGACGTTGATATACGGGTCCATCTTCAGCAAGGTGACATTCAGGCCCCGGCTCTCCAATAAGCCGCCCAGCGAGGCCGCAGCCAAGCCCTTGCCCAAGGACGAAACAACCCCGCCGGTGACAAAGATGAACTTTGTCTTGCGTCCTGCTCTGCCAGCAGTCGTCATGGCAACATCTCCTCTGCGCGACGCAGGTCGAGCGGCGTGTCAACCTCAACCGTCGGGCGTTCCGTCTCCGTCATCCGAATTTTATAGCCCCACTCCACAGCCCGGAGCTGTTCGAGCTTTTCAGCCTCCTCCAGGGGAGTTGGCGCCAGCCGGCTGAAGGTCAGCAGAAAGTCCCGACGATATACGTACAGCCCGATGTGGCGGTAGCCCCATATCTGGTCCGGCGCCTGGTCTGGCGGCTGGCGGTAGAACGGAATCGGGCTGCGCGAAAAATACACGGCAAAGCCGTCCCGGTCGGTCACGACCTTGACCACGTTGGGGTTGTGCCACTCCTCACGGCTGTGAATCGGTGTCCTGACCGTTGCCATGGCTGCGGTCGGGCTGTGTTCAAGGGCGCTCACCGCGTCCCCGACCATGGCCGGCGGAAAAAAGGGCAGATCGCCCTGCACGTTGACAATCAGGTCGGCCTGCAGGCCTGCAGCGACCTCGGCCAGGCGGTCGGTCCCGGTCGGATGATCGGCCCGGGTCATGGCCACCTGGCCACCCACGGCCCGCACCGCAGCGGCAATCCGCTCGTCATCGGTCGCCACCATCACCCGGTCCACGCCCGGCACCTGGCAGGTCTGCTGGTAGACGTGCTGAATCATCGGCTTGCCACGCAGCAGGGCCAGCGGTTTTCCTGGAAAACGCGTAGAGCCGTAGCGGGCCGGAATGAGAGCGACAACTTCCACACTCAAGCCATATTTCGGTTACACGGTCGAATTGCTGGGGAACTGTGCTTGCGGGAGCCCACTATAGGCCACCCGACCGGAGCCGTCAAATACTGCTCTGGTCCGTCGGACGGGCTTGGCTTTTTGTCGCTTTTTCCCGCCGCAGCGTCCGGCACACCGGCCGTAGCGGACACGCCGGGCAGCGTGGAGCCCGCGCCGTACAGACGGTCGCGCCAAGATCCATAATCGCCTGGTTGAAGATGTGGGCCTGGCCGAGCGGGGTGACGTGGCGGGCTACCGACCACAGAAAGCGGGTCGTTTGTTGGGCCTTGGGCAGGTCAAAGAAGCGACTCAGCACCCGGGCGGCGTTGGTGTCGAGGATGGCGGCGTGGCGATGAAAGGCAAAGCTCGACACCGCACCGGCCGTATACGGACCGATCCCGGGCAGTTTTTGCAGCTCTTCGGGCGTGTCGGGAAAGCGTCCGTCATGCTCGGCGACGATTTTTCGGCTGGTCAATTGCAGGTTACGAGCACGGGCGTAGTAGCCGAGCCCGTGCCAGGTCTCGCGCACCTCGGGTTCATCGGCTCTGGCCAGATCCTCCACTGTCGGATAGCGGGACAGGAATTTGTCATAGTACAGCAGCGCGCGCTGCACCTGGGTCTGTTGCAGCATGACCTCAGAGACCAGAATCGCGTAGGGGTCGCGGGTCCGACGCCACGGCAAATCGCGGCCGTGCTGGCCGTACCAGGCCAGCAGCCGCCGTTGCAGCGACCGGACGGTCGCCGGATGGGCAATGCGGCTCGACAACTGAACGGCAGACGTGCGGGCCATGGTCGGCTCTTGTGGCAAAAAGCCGGGGCCGAGGCAAGAGGCCCGCGGCCGGCGCTCCCCTTTATCTTGACTCCAACCGGTGGAGGCATTAAGGTAGCGGCGCACCGACGGAGCGGGGGCAGATTTAGGCGCGGGGTGTAAGGAGGAATCGGCTTCATGGCAGGACGGGACTCGCTGGAGA
>WTHE01000437.1 GCA_011523315.1 Candidatus Binatota bacterium | reverse complement strand
GTCCGGACCAGGCTGGCCCGCAGCTATCCCGACTTTTTTGCCCGGCACGTCCTGCCCGGCTGAGGACCACGCATGAACGTCAGCCATCTGGCCTGCGCCGCCTGCGGGCAAAGCTACCCGCCAAACCGGCTCTACAACCTGTGCCGACAGTGTCAGAAGCCGCTCCTGGTCCACTACGATCTCGACCGCGTCGCCCTGTCCACACCGCAGCTGGCCGACCGGCCGGCCAGCCTGTGGCGCTATCGAGAAGTCTTGCCGGTCGAACACACGGAAAACGTCGTCAGCCTGGGAGAGGGCTGGACGCCGCTCCTCCATGCCCAACGCCTGGGCCGCCAGCTCGGGCTGTCGCGGCTGTACATCAAAGACGAAGCCCTCAACCCGACCGCCTCGTTCAAGGCCCGCGGCATGGCCGTGGCCGTGTCCATGGCCAAAGAACTCGGGGTGAAGAAACTGGCCGTTCCCTCGGCCGGCAACGCGGCCGGCGCGCTGGCCGCCTATGCCGCCCGGGCCGGGCTGGAAGCCCATATCTTCATGCCGCGCGACGTGCCGCTGGCCAACCGTCTGGAGTGTCAGTACTACGGCGCCCGGGTGACCCTGGTGGACGGCCTCATCACCGACTGCGGCCGGCTGGTGGCCGAAGGGCAAGACCGGCAGGGCTGGTTCGATGTCTCAACGCTCAAAGAGCCCTACCGTATCGAGGGCAAGAAAACCATGGGCTATGAGCTGGCCGAGCAGCTCGACTGGCAGCTCCCGGATGTCATCGTCTACCCGACCGGCGGCGGGACCGGACTCATCGGCATGTGGAAAGCCTTTGACGAGATGGAACGGCTGGGCTGGATCGGTCCCGGGCGGCCGCGCATGGTCAGCGTTCAGGCCGAGGGCTGTGCCCCGATCGTCCAGGCCCTGGCCGACGGCGCCCGCACCGCAGCGCCAATTGCCCATCCCCACACCGTCGCCGCCGGACTGCGCGTGCCCAAGGCCATCGGCGATTTCATCATTCTCGACATTCTGCGCCGCAGCCGCGGCACTGCGGTGAGCGTCAGCGATGCCGATCTCATGGCTGCGGCTCAACAGCTGGCTGCCGCCGAGGGCATTTTTCCGGCCCCCGAAGGCGCCGCCTGCGTGCCCGCCCTCCATACGCTGCTGGAGCGCGGGGCGCTCAAGCCCGACGAGCAGGTGGTGGCGTTCAATACCGGCGGCGGGCTGAAATATGTGGACGTCTGGCAGCCCTGAAGCCGGGCGGTGCGCCGCTCGGCCTCAGCGCTGGGGCTCGCTGATCCACAGGCCCCACCACTTGCCCCGCACCCGATAGAAAAAGGAGGAACTCATGACCCCACGTGAACTGCCGCCCTACGCATATACGTGGAAGAAGTGCACAGAATCGGAAGACTGGGAGGCGCACTGCTTAGAGATTCCCGGTTTGTCGGTCAGCGGGTGAAGGACTTTTGGGCGAGCCGGCAGGACGAGCCCAGCTCGTCATGAGAGGCGTCCAGCCCTATACGCTCAGGGCAGCAGGCCGAGCCACTGGTCGGCCGATATGACCCACTGCGTCATCCCCTGAATCCGGCGCTTTTGACACACCCCGCGTGTGTGGACGAGCTGGACTGCAACAGGCACCCCCAGCTTGTGCTGGAAATAGACCAGGTGTGGAGCAAGTTCTTTGTCGGACGCCTTGCATTCGATCAAGCACAGCGGGCTGCCCCGGTCTGATAGGACAAAATCGACCTCCCGCTTCTGTTTATCACGGATGAAATTGAGACTGAGCGTTTTTTCTCCTCGGGCCTGCCACAGCCGGACCGCCTTGAGTAAATGGAGAGCCACTAGGTTTTCAAAGCGGACGCTGTCATCCTCAATTTCAGCCCAGTCGAACAGATAGACCTTGGCCTCCTTGCGCAACACACGGGCAATGCGGGTCGCAAAGGGCGTCAGGCGAAACAGATAAAAGAACTGCTCAAGCAGCCGAATCCAGTCCCGGGCGGTCTCGAAGGCCACCCCGACGTCTTCCCTGAGCGCGTTGATCGACAGCGGGCTGCCAATACGATCGGGAATGAGCTGGGCGAGATGTTCGAGTAAGGAAATGTGGCGAATGGCACTCGCATCGCGAATATCTTCGCGGACTAGCAGCGTCTTTCGTTCGGCGAACCACAGGTTGTAAAAATCGGCCCGTCCTCGGCTGAACGGTTCGGGAAACCCGCTGAACCGAAACAGCTGTTCATAGGCCGAGTGGGCGTCCGATGAGGCCAGGGGCGGACTGTCCAGACCCTGCTCGAATTCGGCAAAGCTGGTCAGCTTTCCGCTCAGTTCGCCGAGACTCAGGGGCAAGAGAACGAGGCTGAAATAGCGGCCCAGCAGACTGTCCCCACCCTTTTTGAACAGATCGAGCCGGCCACTGCCAGTCACCAGAAATCGGAACTCATCCTGGTACTGGTCATACATGCCCTTGAGGTAGTTCTTCCAGCGGGCGTACTTATGAATCTCATCAAAGACGACCAGAAAAGGACGGCTGGGATCACGATTTTCTTTTTCCACAAACGCGTGATCGGTGAGAATCTTTCTCTGGTGCGGGAGCGTATCCCAGTTGAGATACAGCCCTTGTCCGAACCGACGCTGATAGTGCTGGGCCAGCGTTGTTTTCCCCACCTGACGTGGGCCACTGACAAAGGCCATTTTGTGGAATTCGGTAATAATCGAATCAATCAGACCGATGACGGTACGCTCAATCATTCTCTTATTTTAGACCAAACTCGAAAAAAGTCATGACTTTTTTCGAGAAGACTCGAAAGTTTTCTTCCCAAGGCTCTCTCAGGGAGAGGGCGTCACTGCTCGGCGTTGGCGCGCAGCACCCGGCCCGACAGAGGCCCGGTCTGTTCGCCGTCGGAGAACAGCACCTGGCCGTTCAGCAGGGTATGGACGATCCCGCTGGACTTCTCGATGTAGCGCGTCCCGCCGCCCGGAAAATCGTGCACCGCCTCCTGCTTGCCGCAGTTGACGGTGGCGGGATCGAAGACCACCACATCGGCGATATTCCCCACACGCAGCGTGCCGCGTAGCGGTACGCCAAACACCTGGGCCGGGACGGCGGTGAGTTTGTGAATGGCGTCTTCGAGCGACAGCATGTGTTTGTCGCGCACCAGGCTGCCGAGCAGATAGGTCGAGTAGCCGGCCTCACAGCGCATATCGGCGTGAGCACCACCGTCGGACAGACCGACCAGGGTGTGGGGATGGACCAGCATGTCGCGGTTGACCTCGCCGAACTCGTACAGAAACTGCATGTCGAGATTGTCGTCGAGGGCCAGCTCAAAGAACAGCTCAAGCGGGTCCTGGCCCCGCTCGCGGCTCAGGCTGGCCAGACTCTTGTCCAGCAGGGGGCGCAGCTCCGGCTTGTTGACCGTGAACACGCTCAGCTGCTCCCACTGTCCGGTGAAAAGCCGGGGCTGTTTCAGCTCCTCACGAAACGCGGCCCGAAACGCAGGGTCGGCGCACATGCGCTTCTGCTCGTCCAGGGGGCGGTCGAAGATCGGCTTCCAGCAGTCAAAATTGCCGAAGATGAACGGCCGCTGGAGACTGAAGCGGGCGCTCTTGTAGTGACACGGCACCTGGCCCAGGGGCAGATAGCCGCGGTCGAACAGCGGCACCACGCGTTGCAGGGCGGCCTTCCAGGCGTCGGGGGCGGCCTCGGGTTTTTGCAGCACGCCGAGCCAGGTCACCGGCCGCTCGCTGTGGCCCAGCAGAAAGGTCAGCAGCTCGTACTCGTCGTCCGACAGGGCGCCCGGACTGCGGGTCAGGGCAATCTCGATGCTGCCCCGGCCCACATCCTTGAGCACCCCGGACAGGGCGCTCAGCTCATCGCGGCTGGCCAAACGGCACGGCAGCGGCCGGCCCTGAAAGCCCAGGTGCTGGGGCAGGACGGTGGTCGAAAAGCCAAACGCGCCAGCCTCCATGGCCGCCCGGAACAGGGCTTGCAGCTGTTCCAGCTCGTCCGGGTTGGCGGCTCGCTCCTTGCTCTCCTCGCCCAGCACGAACTGGCGCAGCGGCGACAGGGGGACCATCATGCCTACGTTCATGCCCAGCCCTGGGGCACTGATCGCGTCCAGATACTCGTCAAAGGTCTGCCAGCGCCAGTTCACCCCGCGCTGCAACACGTCGAGCGACATGCCCTCGACATTGACCAGGTCGCCGACCAGAGCTTCGCGGTCGGCCGGCCGGCACGGGGCCAGGCCGACCCCGCAGTTGCCCATGATGATCGACGTCACGCCGTGCCACGACGAACAGGTGGCCAGCGGGTCCCACAGAATCTGGGCGTCATAGTGGGTGTGATGGTCGATAAAACCGGGGCAGACGACCAGGCCGTCGGCGTCAATGACGCGGCTGGCCTCGGCTGGGGCGATATTGGGTTCGACCGCTGCAATCCGGTCGCCCCGAATGGCCACGTCAGCCACCCGGCGTTCCTGGCCGGTGCCGTCAATGACGCTGCCGCCTTTGAGCAGGATATCGTAGGACATGGTGTCTTCCTTTCTTGTGTTCTCAGTCCAGGACCGCAATCGCGTCAATCTCAATCAAGGCGTCGGGCCGCAGCAACTCTTTGACCACAATGCCGGTGGCGGCCGGAAAGCCGTTCTTGAAATACTCGCGGCGCACCTCGGCCGTGCCCTTATAACCCTGCTTGGTGGTGATATAGTCCACCGTCTTGACGATATCGTCCATGCTGCCGCCGGCCTCGGCCATCAAGGCTTCGAGCTTCTCGAAGATATTACGGGTCTGGGCCACAATGTCGCCCGGCCCGACGATATTGCCCCGGTTGTCGGTCGCGGTCAGGCCGGAGATGAACAGCAGATTGCCCTTACGGACCGCCGGAGAAAAGGTGTAGCGCTCGGTGAACGCCCAGGGGTCGATAATTTCCAGTTTTGGCATGCAACGCCTTTCTCATTCAGGGGGCAAGCACGGGGCATTACCCCGACATTTGACTTTTGCCCTTTGACATTTGACATTTGACTTTTGACTTTTCTGGCCGACAGGACAAGCACCGGGGCTGGCCCCGACATCATCAGCATCAAATCAGTCAGCCGCCACAGCCTGAAGGGCTGGACGGTCCAACTCCAGGTGACGGGCGATCTCGGCGAACGCGGCCTGGGCGCGCTGACTGAAGTCCTCGGCCGTTTCACCCGCTTTGAGAT
>WTHE01000442.1 GCA_011523315.1 Candidatus Binatota bacterium | reverse complement strand
GAACGGGCTCGAAGGAGCGCATAGGGTAAGCACCTACTGACTTCCCGAGAGAAACCAGGACCAATGCCGGACGGTATTCCAACTGTGGTCTCCAGGTCGATCGGCAGTGTCAGATACTCGCGGTAGATGAAGTCGCGGTGTTCGAGCAGAATCGGCTGCACCGCAGCGTCGAGCACCGGGTCGGTGTTGACGTACATGGTCCGAATAGCCTTGGGCATGGGACACAGTTCGTGCGGTAAGGGTTTAATAAGGGCGGTAAACGCGGCCGAGTAGATATCCAGCGCGCTGAGCTGCTGACCGATATAGAACCGGCTGCCCGCAGCCTGCTGCCGCTCTAGCCGGGCGCACAGGAAGCGGATGATGTCGGCCGTCTTGTGCGGGGCGTTCTCCGCCACCGTCGCCTCATAGCCGTATTTATCGCCGATGTATTTGGCGAAGCCCCGGTTTTCAGGGCTGGCGTTCGGGTCGCTCAGGACCGGATGGACCAGCATCAGCCGCTTCGACCAGCCGAACCCGGTCTCTCCGCACAGCTCGTTACAATAGCCGAACATGGTCGTCCGGTCCTCAATCGTGGTCGGGATCAGGGCCGGCTCGGGGGCGAGCCGCTCGGCCAGGTACAGCAGCTCGATCCAGGTTGAGCGCGGCGGCTCGTCGTTCCACACCGCGACCGGAGCGGTGGCCTGAGCCGACCACTCGATCAGGGCTGTGTTCTCCCCGCCAAGCTCCTGGGCAACACGGACATACGGGAGCTTTTTGACATCAAAAATGCCCTTGGCCGCCTCGCTCCACGGGCCCGGCACGCCCGGGGTCAGGACCAGTCTCAGGCCGGACATGGTCCGGGCTTCGTCAACACTGATATAGTCTGCCATAACGCTTACATTCCTTCCTGGCCCTTGCCTGGGGTGTAGTTGTACAAGACCGTAATGGTCCGATCCTTAAAAAACCACCGACCGCGCTCCTTCACCAGCGTGTCGTCATAGCGGCCGGCCACGACCCGGACGCTGCCGTCGGCTTGGAGCGAGTCGGCATCAAAATACACCACCGAGCTGGCCTGTGTTCCGCTGATGCTCAGCTGCGGCTCGTAGATTTTATGCCGCATACAGCGCACCTGGTCCGCGCGCTGGCTGAAGAGTTGCTCATACCAGGCCTGAATCTCTGTTCGGCCGGTATGGGTTGTGCCGGCCTCGAACGAGACGGAGAAGCTGGCCTCACGGTGAAACAGGGGGCCGAGCAGGTCCAGCTGGCCGCTGTCCAGCGCAAAGCAGTAGCGGCTCAGGACTTGCCGCACCCCTTCGTAATCATCCATGGGTGCGACCTTGGTCCCGGCCCGTGTTGCGCCCGTGCGGCGGGCGCTGGGCTGGGCGGATTTTGCCGTTGGCTGACGGATGGCTTTTGCCGTTTTTGCTGCTCGCGATGTCGCCATGGGTGCCTCCTCCTTCATCCGGCTTCATCCTGGGCTCTTGCGCAGTCTAGTATAAAACGCTCAACTTAGAAACATTCTGCCGTGGCCCTGGCCGGGCTGCTTTTCCAACGGACATACCATGACGCTTCCCACCCTGAGCGGACTCCGCGAAATTCTCCGCCTGGCCCTGCCGATCATCGCCTCGATGGCCTCATTCACCGTCATGGGCTTTGTCGATACCTGGATGGTCGCCCGGGTCGGCACCGCAGAAGTGGCGGCCGCCATGCCGGGCGGCGTCATCGCCTTTACCCTGACGGCTCTGCCGCTCGGCATTACGCGTTGTGTGAATACGTTTGCGGCCCAGGCCTTCGGACGTGACGAGCCCGACGAAGCCGCAGCCTACGCCTGGCAGGGGATCTATTTTGGTGCGCTTGTCGGTCTGGCCTGTGTGGTGTTCTGGCCTCTGGCGCCGGGCTTCTTCTCGCTGTTTGGGCATGAGCCGGAAGTCTTGGTGCTTGAGGTGGCCTATTTTCGCGTCCGCTTGTGGGGCATCGGTCTGTCGGTGATGATCGGAGCCTTAAGCGGCTTTTTCTACGGCATCCACCGGCCGGGGGTCGCCCTGGTCGGCGTGCTGACCGCCAACTGCACCAACGTGGTCCTGAACTATGTGTTCATCTTCGGCAATTGGGGCGCCCCGCGGCTCGGCCTGACTGGGGCCGGTCTAGCTATGGTGTTGAGCTTTGTCGTCCAGCTGGGCGTGCTGCTGGGCGTGTTCCTGTCGTCGCGCTACCGGGCCGAATTTTCGACCCGTCTGGTCTGGTCTCCCGACTGGTCACGGACGCGCCGCTTGCTGCATATCGGCTGGCCGGCGGGCGTGCAGGGGGCTATCGACATCCTGGGCTGGGGGCTGCTGATCGTCATGATCGTCGGCCAGTTCGGCAAGGAACATTTGGCCGCCAGCAATATCGCCGTGCAATACATGATGATCTCGTTCATGCCGGCGCTGGGCCTGTCGCAGGCGTTGTCGGCCCTGGTCGGGCGCTATATTGGACGCGGGGAGTGGGAGACGGCCGTCCGGCGGGTGTACGAAACGCTGTGTATCTGCCTGGTCTATATGGGTCTGATGGGCGTGTTCTTTTTTGTGTTCCGGTTTTCCCTGATTGGCGTCTTCAGCACCGATCCCTTGGTCATTCAGCTGGGCGCCAACATTCTGCTGTGCGCGGTTGCCTTTCAGCTGTTCGACGGCTTGGGCATGACCTTTTTCGGCGCCTTGCGGGGCGCCGGTGATACGCATTGGCCGGCCGGCTTTACCCTGGCGGTGTTGTTCCTGGTTTTCGCGCCTCTGAGTCTCGGCTCGGTGGCGTATACCAACCTTGAGTCGCTCGGCCCGTGGCTGGCCGGTACGGCGAATGTGATTATCCTGGGGCTGGGGTTTTGCTGGCGCTTCTGTCAGGACCACTGGCGCCAGATCGATATTTTTGCCACACCCGGGCCGGCAGACAACACCGGGGCCGAAAAAGCTCCAGGGGCGATGCGTGAATCGCCCCTGGTCGGCTCACCCGAATGATCGAACGGCGGCCGTCAGGCTGCGGCCGCGCTGCGCTCCGGCGCGCAGATGCCCATCGTGCCGAGTTTGTCGATGGCGCGCCGGCTCAGCAGACCCACCTTGTCCATATTGCTCCACAAGGCGGTGTGGAAGTCCTTTTTGAAGTACTGGCGGAAGGCGACGTATTCGTTCTTCTCGGCCGCTGTGCGGCGCATGGTTTTGATGTCGTGAATCTCGGCCTTGCTGAAACCGACCGCTTCATACGCCTCCTGGGGGAATTGCCCCTGGAGCAGGCCGGCAGTGGCGACGCAGGCGAAGTCCTCGGCTTCTGCGATTTCCCGGTCGGACAGCTCGGTGACCTGCTCGGGCAGGCTCAGCATGCCGAAACCCATATGCCGGGATTCGTCGGCCAGAATGCGACGGCAGATCTGGCTGATCAGCGGGTCCGGGCTGTGGTCGGCCAGCATCCGAAACAGCGACACGGCCAGGGTCTCGGCCACCAGCTGGGTGCCGACGGTCTTGAGGTACCACAGCGGCGTCTCAAGAACACGGTCAAACATGTCGCTCAGGTTCGAGGTGAGGGGGTAGGTGACGCCGACTTTTTCGTACAGATAGCGGGCCAGGACCTCGGAATGGCGGGCTTCGTCCATGACCTGGGTGGCCATGAAAAACTTGGCGTCAATGCCGGGCACGGCGTTGGCGATCTGTCCACACACCATGAGGGCGAACTGCTCGCCGTACATGAGTTGGCTGATCCGCCAGGCCGAGAAATGGCGGTTGAGCTGGAGGCGTTCGGCCGCGCTCATCCGCTCCCAGTACGGGGTGCCGTAAATGTCGATCAGGCCATCGGGCAGAATACCGCAGTCCGGGGCCAGGCCGCTGTCCCAGTCGATATCGCTTGAGGCGTTCCACTGGTCGCGCTTGGCCTTCTCGTACAGGCTGCGCATTTCCGGTGTTTCCACATCGAGAAACTGGGTGACAACCGCCGGGCCGTTGGCGGGGACTTCGTGGGCGTGGGACGGTAATTTCTGCATGGCAGCTTCCTTTTTCTGGTTTACTGAAGAGTTGCAATACTGAACAGTTCGATCATTTTATTCAGGGTCGGAATTGTGTCAAGGGCTTGGTCCGCTCCTCTTCTTCTTGATGGGACCGGCTGACGGCGAGGGTCTTCCTCGTATATGATGGGACGCTATGGAACAGCCCCCATCCGCAAAATCACGGCGCTCGAATCGGCTCATCGTCGGCCTCGGTGTCATTATCGTGTTTGTGCTGGTCGGAGGTCTGGCCTGGACCTTCACCCCATCCTATTCGCTGTACCACATCCAGCGCGCCCTGGACACGCACGACTATGAACGTTTTGCCCGCTATGTGGACATCGACAGTGTGATCAACCATGCGGCTGACGAACTGGGGCTCAAGCCGCCCGAACCGGACGAGCCGGCCGGCGGAGGCTCGCTGGCCGACCTTGTGCGGCGGGGCCTGCAAGCCCTGAGTGGCGAGTTCCGTAGCCTTGTCTCAGCCGGGACGGCGCTCGTGGTCGAGCAGGTCATTCGTGACCGGAGTCGGCCCTTGCCCGCCATTCCGACCCTGGCGATCATCGGCGCGATCTTTGTCGGCGAAACGCGGGACGGCGTCCGGCTGTTCGTGATACCGCTACAGGACGGGGAGGAGCTTGAGGTTGGCATGCGCAAATCCGACGCGGGCGTGTGGCGCGTGGTGGCGGTGGGCAATCTCACCGGGCTGCTGGCTCAGCTCAAGGATCGTTACCTCGATGATTGGGACGAACAATAATGACCAAAGAACACCTCAAAGAGGAGCCGTCCAGAGAATAAACAATGCCAACGCTCAGCGTATTCTATGGTATCGTGATCCAGATTTTCTGGCGGGGTCACATCCCGCTACATTTTCATGGTCTGTGTGTGGAACATGAAGCGCGCATCGCCTTGCGTGGTCTTCGTGTCCTACGCGGGTAGCTTCCCCTTCGGGCTCTCGCGTTCGGTGTCGAATCGGTAGGGACGATCGACAACCTGCACCTCAACACCATGAGCACACAAACCAGCGGCTTCAATGTGGACGGCGTGGAGCCGCCACCGGAGCGCGAATCGCATCTTGCCGACCGCGCCACGGTCGACCCGGGATTCTTCGATGCCGCCGGAATCCGGATCTTGAGGGGGCGCAACTTCAGCGACCGCGATCTCCCCGATAGCCCGCCGGTGGTGATCATTAG
>WTHE01000315.1 GCA_011523315.1 Candidatus Binatota bacterium | reverse complement strand
GCATCGCCCCCGATCTGAAAAATCTTCGGCCACTCGGCCGTTTCACCCGCGACTCATTCAGTCACGCATGACCGGCCACGGCCCGTAAGTCCTTGATTTTCCTGCACCGCATCTCGACCGCTTTGCCCGCAATGTCCGATACCGCCCACAGTGTCACGCTTGGGCGAGTCGTATCCCCGGGGAGCAATCAGGCCGGCTCCGCTGCCCCCTCCGCCTGCGGTTCCACCCGGACCAGCAGCACGTCCGTATCGTGAAACTGCTGATGCCGCACGGACGTGGCATGATGGCGGAGGAGGCGGAGCGAGAATTCCTCCTCGTCCGGGGTCTCGGCCGCCTGGTCGCCGAGCAGCGTCAGCTGATCCTCGATGTTCGTCGTCTCGGCCGCCACCAGGAATTCGAGGATGATCGCGGCCTCATCGGCCCGCGCAATCAACAGCAGCTGCCGGTCCGTCCGGCGCGTCCCGCGGGGCGGAGCCTGGAGCAACACCTGCAAGGCTTCCTCGCCGGCCCCCCGCAGCCGGTCTGTCAGCGGCGTCTCCCAGCCCCGCCGGGCAGCAAACTGGACGAGGAAGGCATCAATCTGGGGCTGGGCGTCCGGATGCACGGTCGTCGTGAGTCGCTGGGGCCGGGCGCTCGTCAGTCGCACAAAGGCTGTCAGCAGCATGACTAGCAGGCCGCCGACCGTCACCCCGTTGCTGAACAGAACGCCCCAGGTCCCCGCCGGCACCAGGTCCGGGAAGAGCCAGCCGAAATGGACGGCCACTCCGACCCAGAACGAGAAGCCGACGATCACGCCGGTGCGGTAATCAAGCCCATCCTGGGTGAGAATCCGCAGGCCCGTCACAAACAGGACGGCCATCAGCACGATGAGATAGGCCCCGACCACAGGACTCGGAATGGCCAGCACGGCGGCGATCAGTTTGGGCAAGAGGGCGAAGAGGAAAAAGAATCCGGCGACACTTATCCCGACCACGCGGGACGCAATGCCGGTGATTTGGGCAACGGAACTGCTGAGGGAATAGGTCGAATTGGGTACGGTGCCGGCCAGACCGGACAGCAGATTGCCCAGGCCGTCGGCATTCAGGGAGCCCTGGATGGCCCGGAAGTCAATCGCCCGGGGGTGCCGCCAGGCGGTGCGTTGCATGGCAATGGTGTCACCGATGGTATCCAGGGCGCCGACGAAGGTGACCATCACAAAGGCCGGCAGCAAGGCCCAGAAGTCGGCCCCAAAGCGGAGATCAAACCCCGGATAGAACAGCGTCGGCCAGCCGAGCCAGGCAGCGTCGGCCACCCGGGCGGTGTCATACAGCCCGAACCACACGCTCCCGACGACACTGCCGATGCTCAGGGCAATGACCGGTGCCCACAGGCGCCACAGGCCGACCCCGCGCACGACCAGCGCGACCAGGACCAGCAGCGTGATGCCGGCCGTCAGCGGGGCGGCTTCCGGGGCCGTCCCGTCCGGTACGTCGTGCAGCATACGCATGATCAGGGGGCCAATGGTGATCGGCAGGAGCATCAGCACGGTGCCGGCGACGGTCGGGGTGAACACAGACCGGAGCAGCGAGAGGTGCGCGGACAAGGCAAATTGAAACAGCGAGGACACGACAATCAGGGGAGCCAGCAGACTCGGCCCGCCCTGTTCGAGGGCCGGCACACAGACGACGAGAAACGTCGAGGTGCTGCCCATGAGCAGGATATAGCCGGCGCCAAACCGGCCGACCCGCACGACTTGGATCAGGGTCGTGAGGCTGCTGATGACCAGC
Organism: Candidatus Binatota bacterium; assembly: GCA_011523315.1. GTDB lineage: Bacteria > Desulfobacterota > Binatia > Bin18 > Bin18 > JAAXHF01. Next base: position 3,413 of record WTHE01000315.1, on the reverse strand, counting down.
GCCGCAAACACGGCCCAGGACAGATACGCCTCCCCCTGCCCCCCGAGGCGGATCATCATGGAGGGAACGATGATGATCGCGGTGACGGCGAGCATCGCATATTGGAGGCCGAGGGCGAGGGTGAGCGGGAGCGGAGGGGATTCATCCGGCTGGTAGCGAATATCATGTGTCATAGCGGTTCGTCATGGCGAGTTTACCCGCTTGGGTCAAGACAGACAGGCTGGCTCATGAAGCGGCGCTCGGGCCTCCCGCCCGCCGGTGGAATCTCACCCCCTCCGGCTGCTAGCGCCCACAGTGCCACGCTGGGCCCGACCGCTGGCTGATAATCCTCTCTCGCTTCGTTTATACGGCGTGGGCAGCTTTTCAGCGCAGATAGGTGCCGAACCAGGTAAACACCTTCTTCCAGCCGTCAACCGCAGCCTCCGGTCGATAGTGGGGACGGTCAACCGAAAAGAAGGCGTGTCCGGCATTCTCATAGGTATGGAAGGCGTAGGTCTTGCCGTGGTGTTTGAGGGCGGCCTCGGTTTTTGCCACCTCCTGTGGCGAAGGCCGCCGGTCCTCCTGACCGAACAAGCCCAACAGCGGGCAGTGCATGTCGGCGGTGAAGTCGATGGGCGCCACGGGCTGCCGCTCGGTGAGTTCATCCGCAGCGGCGGCCACGCCACCGCCGTAACAATCAACCGCCGCGCTGAGGCGCGGAATCTTACACGCCGCCAGATACGCCTGGCGTCCCCCGGAGCAGTAACCGATGGCACCCAGCTTGCCGTTACAGTAGGGCAGGGAACTCAGAAAACTCAGCGCGCCCTGTATGTCCCCGAGGGTGCGGTCGTCCGGCATACCGCCTGCGGCCCGCACGCTGGCGCTGTTCGCCTCAGGCGTGTCTTTGCCCTCGCGATAGTGCAGGTTGGGCGAGATGGCGGCATAGCCGTGATGGGCGAATTTGCGGGCGATTTCCTTTGTCGCCTCGTCCCAGCCCGGCATGTGGTGGATAACCACGACCCCGGGGTACGGGCCGGCTCCCAGCGGGCGGGCAAAATAGGCGTCGATCTCGTCCGCCTGGTGGCCACGCATATGGACGGTCTCTGCCAACAGTGCTTCATACGGCATCGCTGTTTTCCCCCTCGTGCTGCTGTCGATCTCTCCAATACGGTATGTTCCCCGGCCCACACAAGCAAGGTAGAGCAAGGTAGAGAAAGTGTGGGGCATGGGCTATCTTTCTGGAAGTCAAAAAGGAGGCGGACCATGGCATACGACCTGCTTATCAAAAACGCGCAGATCTGCGACGGCGTCGGAACCCCGGTGTACGGTGGAGGGCTGGCGGTCAGCAATGGAAAAATCGTCGAGGTCGGTAAGGTCTCGGGCAGCGCCCGGCGTGAGATCAACGCCGACGGGCTGGTTCTGGCCCCCGGCTTTATCGACATTCACACCCACTATGACGCCCAGATCTCGTGGGACCCGCTGCTGACCAGCTCGTGCTGGCACGGTGTCACCTCGGTGTTGATGGGCAACTGCGGCGTGGGGGTCGCGCCGTGTCGGCCGGCCGAGCGCGAGATCATGGCCTGGGATTTGGTCAACGTCGAGGCCATGCCGTATGACGTGCTGATGAACGGGGTGTCGTGGGAGTGGGAGAGTTTTCCCGAGTACATGGCCGCCGTCGCCCGGCGGGGCATCGGCATCAACGCCGGATTCCTGGTCCCCCTGTCGGCGCTGCGCTTTTATGTCATGGGCGAGGCCGCGTCCGAGCGGGCGGCTAATGCGGACGAAATCCAGCGCATGACCCAGCTCTTTCGCCAGGCCATGCAGGCCGGCGCCTACGGCTTCTCGCTGAGCCTGATCCCACGCCACATCGGCTATCAGGGCAAGCCGCTGTCGAGCCGCCTGACCAGCAAGGCCGAGTTGAGCGCCCTGGGCCGGGTGATGCGCGAGCTGAACCGGGGCGTGATTGAGGTCGCCCTGCTGCGCCAGGCCGGAGAGCTGGGCGACGAGGAACTCGACCTGCTGCTCCACATGGCGCACGAGAGCCGGCGACCGGTCACCTGGCTGGCCCTGATCCACATGCCGGATTTGCCCGGCGCGTGCGAGCGTATTCACGCCCGGGTCCAGCCCTTTCTGGAGCAGGGGCTGCGTATCCCGCCCCAGGTCAATCCGCGACCGATCTCCCAGTACTACAGCCTGCGCAACCCGTTTCTGTTCTCCGAGCTGCCGTCGTGGAAGGGCGCCTTCAACCGGACGGTTGAGGAGCAGTTGACGCTGTACCGCTCGGCGGACTTCCGTAACGCCTTCCGTGACGACATTGCGGCCGGCCGGGGTCTGCTGTTTCGCGGCCAGTGGGATCGGCTGCACGTCACCCGGGTGCAAACCGAACGCAACAAGCAGTTCCTGAACGCCAGCCTGGCCGAGCTGGCCACGCGGCTGGTCAAAGACCCGGTCGATGTGCTGATGGATCTGGCCGTTGAGGAGCGGACCGAACTGGGTGTGACCGTGTCGATCATCAACTCCGACCCGGAGGCGGTCGGCGAGATCATGACTCTGCCCAACGTCCTGATCGGGCTGTCGGACGCCGGCGCCCATGTCGACCAGCACTGCGAGGCCGGGGTGCCGACCTATATCCTGGGCGAGTGGGTGCGCCAGCGACAGTTCCTGAGCCTGGAAGAGGGCGTGCGCCGGGTGACCTCCGAGCTGGCCGACTTCCTGGACCTCGGCACAAAGGGTCGGCTGGCCCCGGGCCTGGACGCCGACCTGGTCCTGTTCGATCCGACCACGGTTCGGACCTGTCCGGGCGAATGGGTCAACGATCTGCCCCAGGGCAAGCCGCGCCTCATCGAGCGGTCCGAGGGCGTGGCCTATACCATCGTCAACGGCGAGGTGTTGTTTGCCCACAACGACTACCAGGGCGGCCTGCCCGGCCGCGTGATAAAGAGCGTGGTGGCGGGCTAGGAGAAGGAGCATGGACTCGCAGGATAAGCTTGATGAAGCGCTGAGAGACCTGTCTCCTGCCGATGAAGACATGCTTGATGCTTTTTTTGCTTTTGCAAATGAACATCTGGAGCGGGCTGTTCAGACGGTCACGGACATCAATCAGCTGCTGAAAGAGATCAAGCAGGAGCTGAAGACATGAGTCTGGGCGAACGACTCCTCAAATATGCGGAAACCGTCGTGACGCTCAGCCGGTCACTTGAGGAGACTAAAGAGCACCTGCGTGATATCCGAAGCAGTGTCTCCCAGAATCGAGAACGGATTATTCGGCTGGAAGAGAAGGTCGATGGCCTTATGAGAGAGTTAGACATACGCGACCAAAAGATTACAGCCGAGCTTTCTCAACAAATCCAGGAACGCCTGCCTCCGCCCAAGACCTGAGTAGAAGCGGTCTCAAAAATAGGAAGACCGTCGCTTTTGCCCAGGATCGACGGCCT
>WTHE01000672.1 GCA_011523315.1 Candidatus Binatota bacterium | reverse complement strand
ACTCATGGGCCTGCACGCGGTGTATCCTATTTGGTCGGGCCGACGCAAGCCGTATTGGTCATCCTGATGGTGAGGTCCGAGGCTCGGCGTGCAGGCCCATGAGTCGGGAGGCTAAACCTCATCCTGGGATTGCGTCAGAAACATCTGCCTCCCAGATATCTGTCAAATCGACGGCGGCGGAGCACCTCGTTGAGTTCATCAACTGTAGCCTCGGAAATTAACACTTTTCCCTTTTCTTGCACCCGATCAAAAGCTTGGCGAGGAACAGAGTGAGGCAAGAGTACCGCACTAACAATCACGCTGGTGTCGAGGACTGCTCGCAATTCACTCGTCATCCAGCAAGGACTCCAAGAGTTCCGGGGTCAGACTACGAGCCTCCGCCTGCTGCCCAATTTCATCCATCACCGCCTTCAAAGATCGTTGTGAGCTAAGCGTGAGGTCTTGGAGACGGAGGCGGAGGAGGAGATCTATTTTATGCTGCTCTTCAGGCGACACCGCGGCATACGCTTTTGCGATCTCTTCGTCGACTTGGATTGAGATTGTTACCGTGCCCATATCAATAGTCCTCCTGTTGACAAAAAGCACACAGGAAACTCAACTCTCATATCCCCTCATCAGCGGCTCCTCGTTATACTGCTCCTGCAAAACGGCAACGATTGTCCCCACTTGTCCACGCCACAGATTGTACTCGGGCAGGTCAGCCGTGAGGGCCACCACGTCGAGGAGTTTCACAGGCGTTACCAGGCCACTTTGTCGGGGCTGCCTCTGTATAAAGACCGCACGTAGGCGATGATCTTCCAGGCCTGGTCGGGGTCGATCGAGTCCTTATAGGACGGCATCTTGCCCCGGCCTTCCATGATCTGCTGCATGACATCGGCGTCTGTTCCCTTGCCGACATTCCACTTGGCATCGTTGATGCTCGGCCCCATGCCTCCCCCGCCCCGCATGCCGTGACAGCCGTAGCAGTTCAGCATCTTGTAGTACTCTTCGCCCTCGGCAATGGCCGTCGGATCGCCGGTAAACGGATTCTCGTCCGCGTTTTGCAGGTCGCCGTTGGAGGCTGCCGCAGCCTGCTCGCCCGCTTCCTGGACCGGCGGCACCTCAGCCTGAACGGTTTGCAGGAGCGAGTCCGAGCTAGGCGCGCGGGCCGACGGCTGCTCGGTCTCGTCCCCCACCAGAGGCACCCCGTAGTCTTGCAGAATAGCCCGGATCGGCCGGGCGTGCTGCACCAGCAGGGCGTCCAGCTCTGCTTTGAGGGTCTGGTTGCCCCGACGCACGCCCATGGCGATGTCATACCGAAACGGCAGCCGGTCCGAGCCCGCATCCGCAGGCAGCGGGGTCACCTGCAAGGGCGGCGTGTGACGCTGGGCGAAATAGCCCGCAATCGGTCCCCAGACCAGGGCCGTATCAATCTCACCTGCGGCCACCGCCTCCACAATTTTGCCCGGCGGACTGTCCTCGGCATAATTGCCGAACACGCTGTAGCCGACCACATTCTCGACCAAGCCGCGCTGGCTGAGCGCATGGGCGGGCGGACTGTTGGTGTAATCGTCGCCAATCAGATGCACCCCGATGCGCAGGCTGGCCAACACCGCATCATCCAGAGAAGTCAGTCGATAGGCGGCGTCAGACGGATACACAAAGGCGTAGGTAGACCCGTAGTAGGGCCGGGTTGTCAGCGCCAACTCGTAGCCGGCCGGTACGCCCATCACCACCTCACACCGGCCGGCATTCAGCGTGCCGCGCAGAAAGCCACGCCGCTGCGGCCACCAGGTGTAGGCTACGTGACCGCCCCGCTCCCTGGCCAGCAGCTCGGCGATTTTGTTCTCAAAGCCCTGCTGCTGCCGGTTCGAGAAGGGCAGGTTGTTTGGATCGGCGCACACGCGCAAGCCGGGCGGACTGTCCGAGGGCTCCGTACCACGACTCGGTGTGACGAGCAGCAAGACACAGCCCAACACTCCTAGCCCTGCGGATAAGAGACGACACAGGGAGGAGGCGTGGACGACAGAATAGTCTCGTAGAAACATGAAATGATGGGAGGAGAGAGGTGAGGATCACCACAGCCCGGCGACAGGCTCCGACACCCTCACCCCAGCCCTCTCCCTGAGGGAGAGGGAGGAAGACGGAGAGCGGTCCCGGCTAGGAATCAAGCCCGAACACGTACAACATGCCGCCCTTGTTGGTGTCCTGGCCCAGCTCGCCAAAGGCGCCGACCGCGCCCAGCGCTGCGGTCGGATCGTCGGTGGCCAGATCGCCCGCCACCACCAGGCCGGACCAGCCGCCAATCCCCGACAGGATGGCGACATACTGTTTACCGTCCGGCCCGAGATAGGTCATGGGCGCGCCAATAATGCCCGAGCCGGTCTTGAACTTCCACAGCTCTTCCCCGCTCACGGCGTCAACCGCCTTGAACCAGCCGTCCATGGTGCCGTAGAACACCACATCGCCGGCGGTCGACAGCGCACCGCCCCAGGCCGACCACTTTTCCTTGATGCCCCACTTCTTCTCACCCGCCACCGGATCCCAGGCGATGAACTCGCCCCGGTGTCCGCCCGGTCCGGGCGACATATTCACAATCGCCCCGACATACGGCACGCCGGCCATGTAGTTGACCTGCATGCCCTCGTACTCCATGCACAAGTTGTTTGTCGGCACGTAGAGCAGGCCCGTCTTGGGCGAATAGGCGGCCGGCTGCTGGTCCTTGGTACCCATCGCCGCCGGGCAGATGTCGGTCACATTCACGCCCTGCCTGGTGCGCTTCTCCGGGTTTTCAATCGGCAGCCCGGTCTCCAGATCAACGCCCGTGGCCCAGTTCACATGCCCGAACGGCTTGGCGCTGATCAGCGTACCGTTGGTGCGGTCAAGCACATAGGCAAAACCGTTGCGGTCAAAGTGGATCAGGGCCTTCCGGGCGCCGTTGCCGTTCGCATCCGGCAGGTCGATCAGAATGTTCTCATTGATGCCGTCATAGTCCCAGGCGTCGTGGGGAGTCATCTGATACGCCCACTTGGCCATACCGGTGTCGGGGTTGCGGGCAAACAGCGTCATCGACCACTTGTTATCGCCCGGCCGCTGATCGGGATTCCAGGCTCCGGGGTTGCCCGTTCCGTAGTAGAACAGGTCCAGCTCCGGGTCGTAGCTGTACCAGCCCCAGGTCGTGCCGCCGCCGCGCTTCCACTCGTCGCCCTTCCAGGTTGAGAGACCCAGATCCTTGCCCTGATGCGAGGCGTAGGGCGATGAGAAGTCTTCGCCGATCAGCACCTCCGAATCCGGCCCGGTGCTGTAGGCCCGCCACACCTGCTCGCCGGTGTTGATATCATTGGCGGTCACAAAGCCGCGCACGCCAAACTCGCCGCCGCTGATGCCGGTCAAGACCTTGTCCCGCACCACCAGGGGCACCATCGTGATCGTCTGGCCCTGGCCGATATCGCCCTGTTTGACCTTCCACAGCTCATTGCCGGTCTCGGCGTCCAGGGCAACCGTATGAGCGTCGAGCTGATTGAAAAAGATCTTCCCCTCGGCGTAGGCCGCGCCGCGGTTGACCGTATCGCAGCAGGCAACCGGAATGGCCGCCTCGTCCTGCTCGGGCGCGTATTTCCACTTGATCGCCGGCCCGGGTTTGGTCAGATCCAGGGCGTACACGATGTTGGGGAAAGGCGTGACCACATACATGATGTTGTCGACGACCAGCGGGGCGCCCTCATGGCCGCGCAAGACACCGGTCGAGAAGGTCCAGGCTGCCTCCAGATCCTTGACGTTGTCCTTGGTGATCTGGTTCAGCGGGCTGTGACGGGTCATCGCATAATCCTTGCCGGGCAAGACCCACTGGCCGGGCTCCTGCTGCATCTCGACCAAGCCCTGCGCATCAGCCCGGGGGACGACCCCGAACAGGAATCCAAACACCAGAAACGCTACCACAAACCGGCTCAATCGCTGTTGCTGCATGTCCACCCTCCTTGTGCGATCAGTACGTAGGAAAAAGGCTACTCCGAACCCAAAGCGTTTGTCAATTCCGCGCCGGCGCGACGTGGTCCGGGCTTTCCTTGACTCCGTCAGACGGCCTTGCTAAGCCACGGAGAGCGCGGACAGGGAGGAACAACACACGTGGCGCAAACCTGGTCTGAACAGTCGCTTGAAATCGCGGGTGGACAGGTCGAGCTGCTGACGGGCGGCAGCGGCCAGCCCCTGGTCGTGCTCCACCACGATATCGGTAATCCGGGCTGGCTGCCCTTTTACGACGCCCTGGCCCAGCATTTTAGCGTCTACGTCCCGTCCCACCCGGGCTACGGCAAGTCCGAGCGGCCGGACTGGATGCGCAACGTCCGGGATCTGGCCGTCATCCACCAGTGCCTGGTCAAAGACCTCAAGCTGAGCGACGCGGCCCTGGTCGGGCTGGGCTTTGGCGGCTGGGTGGCGGCCGAGATGGCCAGCATGAGCCCGAGCCAGTACCGCCGGCTGGTCCTGGTCGGGGCGATGGGCATCAAGCCGACCCAGGGCGAGATCGTTGACCAGTTTCTGCTGTACACCACCGACTACATCAAGAGCGGCTTTTTTGACGTGGCGGCCTACGAGGCTCAGTTCGGCACCGAGCCGGACATCGACCAGCTGGTCGCGTGGGAAATCCACCGTGAAATGACCACCCGCATCGCCTGGAAACCGTATATGTTCAACCAGGCCCTGCCCCACCTGCTGACCGGCGTGGACACCCCGACGCTGGTGGTGTGGGGCAAACACGACCGTATCGTGCCGCTCAACTGCGGCGAACAATATGTGAAACAGTTGCCCAACGCGCGGCTGACCGTGCTGGACGAGTGCGGGCATTTTGTCGAGCTGGAGAAGGCCGAGGAGCTGGCCGGCACGGTCTGTGACTTTCTCTCCGAATAAGGAGTGTTGCCATGCATCTGATGTATTTTACCGAGCAGCCGATGTCGACCTACTCCCGGGCAGAGGGGGAGAAGTTCGGCTATACCACCCTGCTGTTTCCCAACACGTTCTTCGACCCGGTCGAGGGCAGCCGCCTGTACAACGAGCGGATCGAAGAGTACCAGTACGCCGAGGAGTGCGGGGTGGACGGCATCATGCTCAACGAGCATCACAACGCGCCGTTCTGCATGCAGGCCAAGACCAACATCTGCGCCGCGATTCTGGCCGCCAAGACCGAGCGGGTGAAGATCGTGCTGCTGGC
>WTHE01000757.1 GCA_011523315.1 Candidatus Binatota bacterium | reverse complement strand
CACAGAAGAAGCCCTTCATGCCACACCCGCTTGAACACGAATATGACCTGACCGCAGCAGAATTGCTCGACGCCATCAATCGCAGATTCCGAGCAAAAGCCACCTTGGAAGGAGCCGTGGCTGAAGTCCATCTCGGAAAGAAGCTCAAAACGCTGTGCGACGCGGGAACGCTTGACCGATTTGAAGAACATGACTCAGACGGCTACCCAGATTACACCATCTGGCTTCCGGGAGATGGCTCTGGACAACTCATTGAATGCAAGAACATTCGAGATGCCGATGAAGCTTACAGGCAAGGTGGTGTCGATGTTGCCTACAAGGTTGAAACCCAGAAGACCCGCACCTCGGCCACCCGAAACTGAAAGAACATCTAGCGGCCGTCACGGCTCTGATGCGAGCCGCTCCCAACTGGACCAGCTTTCACCGCAGCCTAGAACGCGCCTTCCCCAAACTGAACGAGACAATCCCAATACCGTTTGATGAGTAACCGCACCCCCACTGGAGCAATGCCAATGCAAGAGAAGAACGCCCCATGCTACAAGCCGCTGAGTAGCGTATGGGAAGGAAATGACGGGGACTTGCTAGAAGCGATGTTGAGGTTTTATGCGACCATTCCCCCAGAGCCGATCTTAGATGCGACGTATAATACGGGGCGATTTTGGAAGGGCTCAAAGCGGGACGTTGTTTCGATGGATATTGACCCCAAATATAAGACGGCCATCGTCGGTGACAATCGTAAGATGGTCGGAGTGGAATCCGACAGATTCGGGGCGGTCGTCTATGATCCCCCGCATGTGGGACCACAAGGACGGGATAAGAGCAAGAAGCGATTTGATGTAGATTTTGGGGCGACTGTCGAGTGTGGCAAGGCGCACAACTGGAATCTCAGCTATCTCTATCCACCATTTTTGGAACAGGCGAAGCGCGTCTTGAAACCGGACGGCTTACTCCTCGCCAAAATCACAGACATGGTGAATAATCACCGCTCAAAATGGCCGCACTGTGACTTCATGCAAATGGCGGAGGAAGCTGGGTTTGTCGTGTGCGATTTGATTGTCAAAGTCCGCACCGGGCCTATGGTCTCCAACAAATGGAAAGCCGCCCATCATGCCCGAAAACGCCACTGTTTTTGGATTATCTGTCGGAATGGAAATTCCTGCGAACGATAGGTCACGTTCTGAAAAACTCGGCCACTAGAGCCAAAACCTCCTCTTCACTCCGCGTGCGAACCCGCTTGGCTGCCCACTCACGACCAGGGTGCAACGTATCCCATAAACTTGCTTTTCCAGTTTCCCGATCCTTGCCTTGCGGGTTGTTACCAAACCCATCGAGGGCCTTATTCCAGACCGGACCATAGTGATCGATCAAGAATTGTTCAGCCAACGTAATCCAGACAGGAACAACGGCGAGAAACCGGCATTCAAAGTCATTTACGTCAAGATTTGTTGCTGCCTCAATGGAATTGCGATGCTGGCTTAGTCGGCTCCGTAAGGCGGTCCGGCCCGTATCTTTCTCGACCGTACCTTTGCGAGTTCCTTTAGGCATAGCTTTGCCGGCATATATTGGCTGCGGACCTCCAGATATGGCTGCATAGGCAGGGTATAGACCGCTGTAGAATAGAACATACACCCCTGGCCCGCGGACATTATCAATCGCTGTAAGGCCCATGCGTGGTTGGCGTTCAAGGTGAACAACCAAGGCAGCCATAAGGTTTTCCCATGAGAGAGGATCGTAATAGTCGTTCATGTCTTCCACTGCGGGAGACATGGTGCAATCATGCCCTCAGGTTTGTCAAGGCGTAGAATACCAAGACCTTAAACTAGGAAATTCCGTTTGTTGATAGCCTTCCGCGTCTTTCAGAGCGACAGCTCTGGTCTCGCGAAACTCGTTGCGAAAATACAAGACTGCTTCAGAGTCCATTTCCCATTGCTGATCTGTCTGCGTTCTTCGCTCCGTAGAGAGCGAAGAACGCCCGCGCTACTTCAGCCCCAGGGCGGCCAGATCCTGCCAGTAGGCTTCTTCCGGCACCATACCGATCTGGCGCCTCTTGCCGCCCATGATGACCGTCGGCACCGCGCTGACCAGGTGGGTATCAACCGCCTCAACACACTGCTGGCGAACCTGATCCTGAAAGGCCTTGTCCTCAATGTCGCGCAGAAAGGTGGTCATATCCAGGCCGCACGCCCGTGCTACGGCAACGAGGTTGTCCTTGTCGATGAGACTCTTGCTATCAATGAAAAAGGACCGGAAGAGCTGGGTGTGAAAATTCAGAAACAGTTCCTCGCCCTGGCGCTGGGCGGCCACACCGGCCTCCAAGCCCGGCATACTCCAGCGCGGAAACTCCTCGTGCGGCCACATGGTGTAGGACAGGTTGTCCGGTTCGGCCAGCGCCGAGGCGCGTTTCCAGGCATTCTCGGCATAGCTGTCGCGAAACTGAAACGGCCGGGGGTCATACTGGGGACGCAGGGCAAACGGGTGCCAGGTGATGCTGACTTTATCGCCGTAGTGCTGTTTGATCTTTTGCAGGCGCACGGCCGCAGGATAGCACCAGGGTCACAGATAGTCAGAGAACTCGATGATTTCGATTGGCGTATCCATAGCTACTCTCCCCTTTTTTCCTGCAATCTGGCGATGACGGCGTCATGGACGCGCCCGTTTGAGACCACCGCCGTGCCAGTATAAATTGAATGACCGCCGCTGAAGTCAGAATAGCGCCCGCCCGCCTCGGTCACAAGGATCTTGGTCGGCGCCACATCCCAGGGTTTGATCTCCGGCTCAAGCGCAACCTCGGCCTGGCCGCCGATCACCAGGCTGTGGCCGAGCGCATCGCCAAAGCCGCGCTGCCGGGCGGTCGCATCCACCAGGGATAAAAAAGCCGGCCAGCAGGGGCGGCTCTTCAGGTCGTTCAAGCCGCCGTGAATGAGCATGGCCCGGTCCAGGTGTTCGACATCCGACACCCACACCCGCCGGTCATTGGCTGACGCCGCCTGGTCCTGGACAAACGCCCCCTGGCCGTGTCGGGCGTACAGCAACTCGCCCAGCGCCGGCGCATACATCACCCCGGCCGTGATCTGGCCGGCTTCTTCCAGAGCAACCAGAACGGCAAAAAACGGGATGCCGCGAATGAAGTTCTTGGTGCCGTCAATCGGATCGATGATCCAGCGCGCGTCGCCCCTGCCCGGCCGCTCACCCAGCTCTTCGCCCAGAAAACCGTGGTCCGGGAAGCGCTGACTCAGCAGGCGGGTGATGCACGCCTCGCTCTCACGGTCGGCGCGGGTGACCGGCGTGCGATCCGCCTTGGTTTCAACGCTGAGGTTGGTTCGGAAATAGTGTTGGGCGATCTCGCCGCCGGCTTTGGCCGCCTCGATTGCGGCCGACACAATGGCGTCCATGCAGACACCCCCGCTACAGCAGCCCGCGTACCACCCCGCCGTCAACCTGGATACTGACCCCGTTGACATAGCTGGCCGCTTCCGAGGCCAGAAAGACGATGACGTTGGCCATCTCCTGGGGGTCGCCGACCCGTTTCAGCGGAATATTGGCGGCGCTGGCCTCCAGCGTCTGGTCAAACGACTGGCCGGCCCGCTCAGCCCGGGCGGTGATGCCGCTGCGCAAGCGATCAGTCAGAATCAGGCCCGGCAGGACCGTGTTGACGGTGATGTTGTGGCTGCCGACTTCCCGTGACAGCGTCTTGGCCATGCCGACCACCGCCGGCCGCACCCCGTTTGACAGAATCAGGCCGTCAATCGGCTCCTTGACCGACATCGACATCACGGACAGCAGACGACCCCAGTTCTGCTGTTTCATATGCGGCAGCACCCGTCGCATGAGCCGGACGGTGCTGAGAAAGTTGAGGGCAAAGGCTGCTTCCCAGGCCGCGTCATCCATGTTGTCAAAGCCGCCCATGGGCGGACCGCCGGTATTGGCGACCAGCACATGGACGGTGCCGAAGCGGGCCAGGGTCTCATCCACCACCCGGTCGGTTGCCTCGGCCTGTGACAGGTCGCTCGGCACGGCCAGGATGTCCGCGCCGGTGTCCTGGCGAATCTCCGCCGCAGTGGCGTTCAACTGGTCGGGGTCGCGGGCGGCAATCGTGACCTTGGCTCCTTCGCGGGCAAAGCCCAGGGCGGCCGCCCGGCCAATGCCTTTGCTGGCGCCGCCGACAATGACGACTTTGTCTTGCAGTCCGAGATCCATCACACACCTCTCTGGGCAGAAACGGACAAGCTCAGGCAGAGCCTGACTCAGGCTCTGAGGTAGCCCTTGTTGAGATAAAACTCCCGCACCGCCGCCTCAAAGCCCGGCGGGTTATCGCCCATCACCGAGTGGCCCGCCCCGGCGACCAAGGCAAACTCCGAGCCGGGGATGGCGGTCTGGAGCAGCCGCGCCCCGTCCAGCGACAGCACGTCGCTTTCCGCGCCTTTGACCAGCAGCGTCGGACAGCTGATCTTTTTGACCTCCTGGGACAGCTCCTGCTGCATCTGTTTGATATCGCCCCGGCGATGGCCCTCGCTGAAATAGGTATCGTACTTCCAGGTCCACTTGCCGCTGGGCAGCTGCTTAAGGTTGTAGACCACGGTGTACTTACGGATGATCTCCAGGGGACGCCTGGGGTTGAACTTGTGAATGACCGCCGCCGCCTCGTCCAGGGAATCGAACTCGCGGAAATCCTTCATGAAGTTGCGGATATTCTGCACGCCCTTGTTTTCGACCCGGGGGCCGACGTCGACCACGACCAGGGCTTCGACCCGGTCTGGGTTGGTGGCCGTAAACGACAGCGAGTTGGCCCCGCCCATCGACATGCCGGTCAGAAAAAAGCGGTCCAGGCCGAGCGCGGTGGTAAACCCCTCGACATCCTTGACCATGCTGCGGCGCGAGTAGTCCTTGTCGGCCGCCCAGTCGGTGTCACCGTGACCGCGCTGGTCAAAGGCCATGACGTGAAAGTGGGGGGACATGGCGGCGGCGAACAAGTCCCAGGTATGACAGGTTTGGCCGACTCCGTGGAGGAGGACCAGCGGGGGGTTGGTGGGATCGCCCCAGTCCAGGTAGTGAAATTTCAGTCCGTTGACCTCGACATAACGATCGGTTGACTGTGCCGTCATGCATTCCCCTCCTTGTCAGCTGTGCCGTTCGCCTCTCCCGCAACGCGGGAACTCAGGCGGGGATCAGGATAGAGGAAAAGCAACAC
>WTHE01000723.1:3401-5196 GCA_011523315.1 Candidatus Binatota bacterium | reverse complement strand
GACCGTCGGTCGCAGCTCAGAGCCGTAGTCGCGGGTATCGACCGCCTGAACGCGACGGACAATCTCCTCATAGACGGCGGTCGGATCGGTACGCGGCAGCGGGCGGAAGCTGAGCAGCAGGCTGCACTGTTCGGCGATCATATTGCCGGCGCTGCCGCCCCGAATCAGCCCAAAGTTGAAACTGGTGTAGGGTGCCTCGGGAAACAGGCCGGCAAACTCGGCCGAGGGCTGGGAGCGCAGCTCGGCCTGGTAGCGGCCGATTGCCTCAATGACCCGGCCGGCCACCGCGATGGCGTTGGCCCCTTTTTCCGGGACGCTGCTGTGGCCGCCTCTGCCGTGGACCGTGATCGTCACCAGGCCGATGCCTTTGTGGGTGTGAAACACCTGACTCGAAGTCGGCTCACCGATCCAGGCCAGGCGGGGCTGGGGCAGCTCGCCCAGGGCTGTCGGCAAGTCCGGCAGCAGCCGCTCGGCGCCGAGCATGCCGACCTCCTCGTCGGCCGTGAACGCAAACACCAGCGGGCGGGCCAGCCTGGTCAGGTCGAGCCGGGCGGCCGCATCCACACACTGGGCGATGAACGCTTTCATGTCCGAGGTGCCCCGGCCGTACACCCGGTCGTCTGCAATCTCAAGCCGCAGCGGGTCGCGGGTCCAGCCCGGCTGGTTCTCAAAGGGAACCGTGTCCACGTGGCCGGAAATAATCAGTCCGTCCGGTTCGGGCGGCCCGGCACACGCCAGCAGGTTGACTTTTTGCGCGCCGGCCACCTCGGTCCGTTGCAGCGACACCCGAAAACCGTGCTCCTCAAGCTGTTCGCCCAGATACTCCATGGCCGGAGCGTTGGAGTTGCTGCTGACCGTGTTCCAGGCGACCAGCCGCCGCGTTACTTCGTGAAGATACGAGTCCATGCTGCTATCCTTCCCCTTTGCATATTGGGGCAGTCGAGACATAATACACCGAAGAGGAAACGTGTCACCAGTCAACATGCTGAAGGACGACACGTTTCCTCTTCAGACACACGCTGTTCCCACAAGCCGTCGCTGAAGCGGCTGGTGAGGGTGGATTCGGGTTCGGACCATGATCAAACTCAGCGTCAACGTCAATAAAATCGCCACCCTGCGCAACGCCCGGGGAGGCGACCGACCAAACGTCGTCCGCGCCGCCCAAACGTGTATTGAGGCCGGCTGCCACGGCATTACCGTTCATCCGCGTCCAGACGGTCGTCATATCCGGTATCAGGACGTGCACGATCTGCGGGCGCTGCTGGCCGGGCAAGCGGTGGAGTTCAATATCGAAGGCTACCCCTCGCCCGAGCTACTGAATCTGGTGACTGCGGTACGGCCGACCCAGTGCACTCTGGTGCCGGACGGCCCGGATGTCCTGACCTCGGACCAAGGCTGGAATCTGTACGGCGACAGCCGCTGGCTGGGCGATATTCTGAAACGGCTGGCCGAGGAGGGCGTTCGGACCAGCCTGTTTCTCGACCCTGATACCGATCAGGTCCGGCGGGCCAAAGACCTCGGCGTGGACCGGATTGAGCTGTACACCGAAGGCTATGCCCGGCTGTTCGGGACTCCGCAGCGCGACCGTGTCTTTGCCCCCTACCGTCAGGCCGCCCTGGCAGCCCGGGCGGCTGAACTGGGGCTGAACGCCGGACACGATTTGAACCTGGATAATTTGCCGTATTTTGTGCGACATATACCCGGCCTGCTCGAAGTGTCGATTGGCCACGCCCTGATCTGCGACGCCCTGGATATGGGGCTGCGGGCTGCGGTCGAGGCTTACTTGCGGGCCTTG
>WTHE01000723.1:0-3301 GCA_011523315.1 Candidatus Binatota bacterium | reverse complement strand
ATGCCGGACTATAATCTCTTTTCACTCGGACATTTTCCCTTGGAGTGCGGCCAGATCCTGCCCGACGCCAAGCTGGCCTACAAGATCTACGGCGAGCTGAACGCCCAGAAAAGCAACGCCATCCTGGTTCCGTCCTGGTATAGCGGCAACCACACCGGCTACGAGTTTCTCATCCAGCCGGACCGCTGTCTGGACCCGACTCGCTACTGCATTATCACCGTCAACATGTTCGCCAACGGGCTGTCCTCGTCGCCCAGCGCCACGCCCGCGCCGCTGAACGGCCCGCACTTTCCGGCCATCGGCATCCGGGACAACGTCGCCGCCCAATACCGGCTGGTCCACGATCAGCTGGGCATTGAGAAGCTGGCCCTGGTCGCCGGCTTCTCGATGGGCGCCCAGCAGACCTTCCAGTGGGCAGTCAGCCACCCGGACATGGTGGAACGGATTGTGCCGCTGTGCGGTGCGGCGCGGACCACGCCCCACACCTACGTTTTTATTGAGGGCTTCACCTCGGCCCTCAAGGCCGACGCGGCCTGGAACGGCGGCGAGTATGACGCCGCGCCGGACCGTGGGCTGCGCGCCATGGCCCGGGTGTACGCCGGCTGGGGCTTCTCCCAGGCCTGGTACCGCCAGGAGTTGAACAAACAGATCGGCCATCCCAGCGTCGAGGATTTTCTGGTCCGCTTCTGGGAGACCTTCTTTTTGCAGTGCGACGCCAACGACCTGCTGTCTCAGGCCAAGACCTGGCAAACGCACAACGTCGGGGATACGCCCGGCTTCGGCGGCGATCACAAGCGGGCGCTGGCTTCAATTACCGCCCGGGCGGTCGTCATGCCGGGCCAGACCGACTTGTATTTTCCGCCCGAGGACAGCGCCGCAGAGGTGGAGTGCATGCCGAACGCAATCCTCAAAACCGTGCCGTCCATCTGGGGTCACTTCTGCGGGGCTGGGATCAACCCGGTTGACACCGATTTCATCGACCGGGCGATCAAGGACTGTCTGGCTGAGTAGCGGAGCAGAGAACGGAAGGAATGACAATGACTACACAATTTCTTGTTGATACGAACGGGCGAAGGACCGCCGTCGTGGTACCGCTTCAGGACTTCCTGGCCCTGGTCGAGCGCTTGGAAGAGTTGGAAGACTTCCGGCTCGTCGAAGAGCGAAAAAACGAGCCGAGCATTCCTGTTTTCTCCTTGAAGGACCTTCTCGCCGATGTTGAAGCTGACGATTAAACGCAGTGTTTTGAAAGACTTGCGTTCGCTGCCGAAAGAGACCAGAGGCCGTGCCGCCCTCTCAATACTCGAACTGGCCACGCTGCCTTCTCCGCAAGGAGTCGAAAAGCTGAAGGGATACGAACGGCTGTATCGTCTCCGTGTTGGCGACTATCGCATTGTCTACGAAGTCACCGGAGAAGACGTGACGGTTATTGCTGTCAGTCATAGGAAAGACATTTACCGCCAGCTCAAAGAGACCTAGCCTGGATGGGACGAGGGGTATTCGGGGACCGGGCTACAGGGCTTCAGACTGCCACGGATTTACGACGAGACCCCGGCTTTGGCGGCCAGCGAGGCGTAGCTGACCCCGTCGCCGTTATCGGTACCGATCGGCAGCCCGGCGTCACGCCAGCCCGCTATCACCCGCCCGGCCGGGGTCTGTCCCCCGCCGAATCCGCCCTGCATGTTGGTCACATCGCTGTAGCCGGCCTGCTGCATGAGTTCGGCGGCGCGCTGCGAGCGTCCGCCGGCCTGGCAGCCGACAATGACCGTCACCCCTTTGGCGATATTGGCCTCGACCACCGCCTGAAAATTCGGGTTCGGACTCGGCTGACGGGTCGCCAGATCAAAAAAGATGACCGGAATATTAATCGCGCCCTCGGGATGACCGACGGTGAACTCGGCCTCGGTCCGCACGTCCAGATAGATGACCGACGGATCGCTGCTGAGCGTCCGGTAGGCCTGGGGCGGGGTGGTTTGTTTGACCGGCATACGCGGCTCCTCTCTTTCGCTGACGACCAGAATTCTATATGGGATCAGAGCCAGAACATGTTCGGTGATCCTGTCCGCCCAGTCAAGCGGACAAACAGGCGGGACACCGACGCGCAAAAGGAGAACACGATGGGAGACGCCGTTCTGTTGGAACGCCAAGGCCGGGTGGCCACGATTACCCTCAACCGTCCCGACCAGTTCAACGTCATGAACACCGAGCTGTCGGTCGGCTTGCGCCAGTCTCTCCAGGAGTGCGCCGACGATAGCGATATCCGGGCGGTCATCCTGACCGGCAACGGTCGGGCCTTCAGCGGTGGCGGGGATATCAAGTTTTTTGTCAGCGAGCTGAAAACCCGCACGATCGGTCCCAGCTTCGAGAAGATGATGCCCATGCTGCACGCGGCAATCAGCCTGGTCCGCGAGATTCAAAAGCCGGTGATCGCCGCCCTGAACGGCGTGGCCGCAGGCGGAGGGCTGGGCTTGGCCCTGGCCTGCGATTTTCGGATTGTGTCGGACAAAGCCAGTCTGGTGACCGCCTTTCTCGGCATCGGGGCCAGCCCGGACTCCAGCTCGACCTTCTTTCTGCCCCGCTTTGTCGGCATGGGAAAGGCGACCGAGCTGTTCATGCGCAACACCCCGGTGTCGGCCCAGGAAGCGCTCGAGTTGGGCTTGGCCACCGCAGTCGTGCCGCCCGAAAAGGTGCTGGAAGAAGCCGGACGCCTGGCCGATGAGCTGGCCCAGGGACCGACCGCAGCCTTCGGTCGGACCAAGCTGCTGCTCAACCAGAGCTTTGGCAGCTCGTTTCAGGAACAGCTGCACAGCGAAGCGCGCTCCATTACCATCTCGGCCCAGTCGCCCGATTTTGCCGAGGGGGTGACGGCCTTTGTGGAAAAACGCAAGCCGAGCTTCAAGGGAAAGTAGGTCCAGCCATGAAAGCCATTACCTTTGCCAAACCCGGCGGCCCGGAGGTCTTGGGACTCGGCGAGGTGCCCGACCCGGCGCCGAACCCACACCAACTGCTCGTTCGGGTTCGCGCCTCTGCCCTCAACCGTGCCGACACCATGCAGCGCATCGGCGCCTATCCGCCGCCACCCGGCGAATCGGACATTCTGGGGCTGGAGCTGGCCGGCGAGGTCGAGGCGGTCGGCTCCACAGTCCAGGGCTTTGGGCCGGGCGAGCGCATCTTTGGCCTGGTTGGCAGCGGCGGTTATGCCGAGAAGGCCGTGATTGACGCACGGATGGCCATGCCGATCCCGGACGGCTGGAGCTTCAGCCAAGCCGCAGCCGTGCCCGAAGTCTACTTCACAGCCCAGGAA
>WTHE01000455.1:4119-5203 GCA_011523315.1 Candidatus Binatota bacterium | reverse complement strand
GCGCATACTAGCGGTGTGCGCCCGATCTGGCAAGAGCGCCGAGGACGCCCTTCAGCTGGAGCGTGATTCGCCCGCCCTGCGCTTTACAAGACTGGACAGCTTGGTCACAATGCAGCCATGGCAAGCAAATCGCGGTCGCGGGCCTCAGCCGCCGCCCTGCTCCAAGAACTCAAAACCCTGGCCGAACAGCGGGGGATCCGTGTACGCGAGGAAAAGCTGCTCGGCGGGGCGGGCTATCGGGTGCGGGGTGGAGGCTGTCGGGTGTACGGCACAGAGACGGTGTTCCTGGATCGGACCATGCCGCTGGGCGAAAAAGTTGAACTGCTGCTCGATGAACTGGATGGGCGGGGTATTCAGACCGACAGTCTCTCCCCATCCCGCCGCCGCCGGGGAGACGCAGGAGCCGCGCTGTGACCGACCGGCTTGAAACCTTTCGCCAGTGGCTCAAGGAGCAGGGCTTGAAGGCGACCGCCCAGCGTGACGACATCGCTCAGGTCTTCTTTGAGTCCAACCGGCATATCAGCGTCGAGGAGCTATGTAACGAGGTCCGGCATATCAATCCCCGGGTGGGCTATGCCACGGTATACCGCACCCTCAAACTGCTCAAAGAGTGCGGTCTGGCTGCGGAACGTCATTTTGCCGACGGGCAGGCGCGCTTTGAAAAAGTCGAAGAAGAACGCCACCACGATCATCTCATCTGCGAGCGCTGCGGTCGCATCATCGAGTTCATGCATCCTGAAATCGAGGCCCTGCAGGAAGAGATGGCCCATCGCTTCGGTTTTGTGGCCACCAGTCACAAGATGGAGATCTACGGCATCTGTCGAGAGTGTCGCGAGGGGCGTCGGGCCGAGAGTGAGCGCCGCTTGCCAGTCTAGCCAGGCAAACCGAACAGAGTCCGGGCGTTGCGGCTCGTCGCCTCGGCAAGCGCGCTGAGGGAGCAGTCTTTCAGCCGGGCCAGGGTGCGGGCGACCTCGACGACATAGGCGGGTTCATTCCGGCGACCACGGTAGGGAACGGGGGCCAGAAATGGGCAGTCTGTCTCTACCAATAGACGTTCGAGCGGCAGCTCCCGCGCCACCTCACG
>WTHE01000455.1:0-4019 GCA_011523315.1 Candidatus Binatota bacterium | reverse complement strand
TCGTAGTAAAAATCCAGCCCCGTCTCGCCCAAGCCGACGACCTCGGGCTGGCGGGCCAGGGCGCGCAAACGCGCATACGTCTGCGCCGTAATCGTTTTGGCATCGTGGGGATGGACGCCGACCACGGCAAACACATCGGCGTGCTGTTGAGCCAGGGCCAGCGCCTTGTCGTTATGGGCAAAGGCGCCGGTTGCCCCGATCACCACGAAACACGACACGCCCGCAGCCCGGGCGCGTTCGAGCAGCGCCTGGCGGTCGGGCTCGAATTTGTCGTCGGTCAGATGACAGTGCGAGTCGACCAGCATGTCTAGCCGGCCTCAGCCTGGGCCTGGAGTTCCTTTTCCGGCACGTCCTCGTCAAGTTTGACGAACAGCGGCCGGGGTTTACGCAGGGCCTGCTTGGGCGCCAAGGTCGTCGGCTGCCACACGCCGCTCGCCCCGCTGTGATCGTAGCGCAGGACCAGGTGTGACCCCCGCTCATCCTCGACCGTTTCGGTATACTGGCGACCGAACAGCTGTCCCTCATAGCCGAGCAGTTCGTGGAGCTGCTGGCTGGTGTGGGGCAAAATCGGCGCCCACAGCAGCTTCAACCAATCGATGACTTGCAGGGCCACATAGATCGTCGTGGCCGCCAGCTGGGGGTCGGTTTTCAGTGTTGCCCACGGCGCTTTGTCGTGAAAATACAGATTCGCCTGCTGGCTGAGCCGACGGGCTTCATTCAGCGCCAGCTTCAGCTTGACCGCCCCGTACAAATCGCCGACGGTCTGAAACCCGGCTTCGATTTCGGCCAGGATGGCCCGGTCGGCGTCGTCCAGCGGCCCCGGCTCAGGGACCAGCCCCTTGAAGCGGGAATTGGCAAAGCCCAGCACCCGGTTGACCAGATTGCCCCAGTTGGCGACCAGCTCGTTGTTGACCCGCTCGACAAAGCCGTCCCAGGTAAAGTCAACGTCGTTGCCCTCTGGTGCGATGGCGGTCAGGGCGTAGCGCCAGGAGTCGGCCTGGTAGCGCTCCAGGGCGCCGTGAATGCCGATGACATGGCCGCGGCTCTTGCTGAACTTGCGGCCGTACATGTTGAGGTACTCGTTGGCCGGGACATCGTAGGGCAGGTGCAGTCCGCCGTAGCCGATCAGCATCGCCGGCCACATCATGGCGTGGAAGGGGATATTGTCTTTGCCGATAAAATAGTAGGCCCGGGCGTCGGCGTTCACACTCGGGTCCCACCACTCGCGCCATTTGTCGGGCGTGTTGTTCAGCGCGGCCCACTCGATGGTGGCGCTGAAATAGCCGATCACCGCGTCATACCAGACATAGATGCGCTTATCCGCGTAGCCGTCGAGCGGAATCGTAATCCCCCACTCCAGGTCACGGGTGATCGGACGGCCGCGCAACACCTCTTGTTCGACCTGGGTGCGGGAAAACCGAATAACGTTCGGCCGCCAGTGCTTCTTGCCCTGCTGCAACCAGTCTCGGAGCGGGGGCTGGAGCTTGCCGAGGTCGAGGAAAAAGTGTTCGGTCTGCCGCACCTCGAGCTGCGTATTGCCGGTAATCCGCGAGCGCGGCTGTTTCAACTCGATGGCCTCGTAGGTCCGGCCACAGCTGTCACACTGGTCCCCCCGCGCCTCGGGACTGTCGCAAAACGGACACCGGCCCTCGACATACCGGTCGGGCAAAAAACGCTTGGCCTCGGGGTCGTACAGCTGCTGCTGGGTGTCGGCGTAAATATAGCCGTGGTCTCGATGCTGGCGAAACATCCGCTGGGTCACGTCCCAGTGGTTCTGGGTATCGGTGTGGGTGAACAGATCGAACGTCAGCCCCAGCTTCTGATAGCTCTCCACAAAACCGGCGTGAAAGCGTTCGACCACCACCGCCGGGCTGCTCCCCTCTGCCTCGGCCCGCACGCTGACCGGCGTCCCGTGAGTATCCGAGCCACTCACCATCAAGACCTCGTTGCCGATCATGCGCTGGTAGCGCGAAAAGATATCCGGTGGCAGATACGCGCCGGCAATGTGACCGATATGTTGCTCGCCGTTGGCATACGGCCAGGCAACGCCAACGAGGATTTTCCGTGACGGGCTCATGTCTTTCTCCTCAAGGGTGAACGCCACTCTCTCTTCTTCGGCCGCTCATCAGCCTTCATCGGTAGCCCGGGCAGCAAGCTGGAGCAGCAGGTCTTCGACCGCCAGCCGCGGGTTGGCGTTGCGGCCCAGGGCACGTATCGCATCATAGACGAGGCGGAGCTGTCGCAGGGCCTCTTCCACGCCCAGGCCGTGCGTCGCCTGGGCGAGTACGGGCAGACAGTCCGCATACCGTATCACACCGTCTTGGCCCAGCAACACATAGCGCAGGCGTTCTTCGTACCAGCTCAGGATCAGCTCCAGGCGGTCCCCGCCGGCCGGCCGCTCGGAACGGTCTGTCCTGGTGCGGGACTTCTTGGTGCGGTCGGCCACCAGCCATTCGGCCAGCTCCGACACCCGGCCAAACGGAGCGCCTTCAAGTTGCTCCAGCGCGTCGAGCAGGTGGCGGCGCTCTTCGGTGAAGACCCCGGCGTCGAGCGATAAGGCGCGGCCGATGCTGCCCCGGCTGTAGAGCGCCAGAGCGTGCGCCTCGGCCGCCGACAGGGCATGCTGCTGGACCAGCAGCAGCTCGACCGTGGCCGGCGGCAGGGCGGCAAAGCGCACCTGCTGGCAGCGGGACAGCAGCGGGCGTGACAGGCTGGCAGCACTGACCGACAGCAGGATCAGCAGCGCATTCCCAGGCGGCTCTTCGACGATTTTGAGCAGGCTGCTCTGGGCCTGGGGCGTCAGGACCTGGGCGTCCTCAATCACGCCGATTTTCCGGTTGCCGCGGGCGGACTGGAGGCTCAGAAAGTGTTGCAGCTCACGAACCTGATCGATGCCCAGCGTGGTTTTGCCCGCCTGTGGGGCGACCAGGTTGAGATCGGGATGGGTGCCGTCGGCGACCGCTCGACACGTCGCGCACGTCTCACATCCGGTGCCGGCCTGCTCGGGACACAGCAGGGCTTGAGCCAGGGCCAGGGCTGTGCGCTTTTTGCCGACCCCGGACAGCCCGACAAACAGATAGGCATGGGCCAAACGCTCGACCGCCAGGGCGTTGCGAAGCGTACTCAGAGCCGCAGGCTGACCTTCTATGGCGGCAAAGGACATGCGGGCAAGGTAGAGACTAAACGGTCACACGTAAAGAGGAAGCGTCGGGTGTCGCGTCAGGTTTACGATTTACGGCGTGCGGCCTGCCCCATCCGCTCCAGCACGCTCGACACGACCTGCTGATGAATACGGTCTACGGGCTGAGCGGCGTCAACCACACACACCCGCCCGGGATGTTCCCGAGCGACAGCCAAAAAGCCCTGCCGAACGCGGTGGTGGAAGTCGTGTGTCTGGGCTTCAAAGCGGTCTACCTCTGAGGCGCCTCGGCTCTGACTTGCCCGCCGCAAACCGACCTCGACGGAGACATCGAGAAGAACGGTGAAGTCAGGCAGGCAGGCCCGACTCGCAAAGCTGTTCAAACGGTGCACCAGATCGAGCGGGAGGCCGCGCCCATAGCCTTGATAGGCGAGAGTGGAATCCACAAACCGGTCTGAGATCACAACCGCGTTATCGCGCAGTCCGGGCAGGATCACGTCCCGCACGTGTTGGGCTCGGTCGGCCAGCAGCAGCAGCAGTTCCGCCTCGGCGGCCAACGGCGCCCCGGCGGGCTCCAAGACCAGCCGACGCAGGACTTTACCGACCTCGGTGCCGCCGGGCTCGCGGGTGACAAGAACCGTGTGTCCCCGCTTCCGCAGCGCCTCGGCCAGGAGACGCGCCTGGGTGGTCTTGCCCCCGCCCTCGACCCCCTCGAATGTCAGAAAAAATCCGGCCATGGCCTTCCTCAGCGTTGCGGAGCATAGCGAAAATCGGCCTCAACCGCCAGCGCGTTCAGACCTCCAATGCGCTTCACGATAGGGTGTGGTAGGTCGGATTAGCGGAGCGTAATCCGACACGTACGGGATGTCAGGTTACGCCT
>WTHE01000393.1:6974-23030 GCA_011523315.1 Candidatus Binatota bacterium | reverse complement strand
GCCCCAGGCTGCGTGAGGTTCGTATGCCAAAGATTGAGATCGACGGGCGGGAGATTACGGTCGAGGACGGGCTCAATATCATCCAGGCGGCCGAGCGCCTGGGGATAGAGGTGCCGCACTACTGCTACCACCCGGGCCTCAGCATCTCGGGCAACTGCCGGATGTGCCTGGTCGAAATCGAGAAGATGCCCAAGCTGCAAATCGCCTGCAACACGCGGGTGAATGACGGCATGGTCATCCATACCACCAGCCCCAAGGTCAAGGCCGCCCAGTCCGCAGTGTTGGAGTTCATCCTGATCAACCACCCGGTTGACTGCCCCATCTGTGACCAGGCTGGCGAGTGCAAGCTGCAAGACTACTACATGGACTACGGGGCGTATAAGAGCCAGATGCCGATTGAGGCCAAGGTCGAGAAAGACAAGGCGGTCGAGATCGGTCCCCAGGTCATGCTCGACCAGGAGCGCTGCATTCTGTGCGCCCGCTGCACCCGTTTTCTGGATGAAGTCACCGAGACCGGCGAGCTGGGAATTTTTGACCGGGGCGACCACTGCAATATCGACCTGTTTCCGGGCAAAACGCTGGACAATCCGTACTCCATGAATGTCGTTGACGTGTGTCCGGTCGGCGCCCTGACGGCCAAGGATTTTCGCTTCAAGGCGCGCGTCTGGTACCTGGAGAAGACCGAATCGATCTGCACCCGGTGCGAGACCGGCTGCAATATCGACATCTACCACCGGCGCGGTCAGATGTACCGTTTTCGGCCACGTCAGAATATGGAGGTCAACGAGTTCTGGATGTGCGACGAGGGTCGGCTGTCGTACCGGGCATTGCAACACGAGAGCCGTATCCTGCACCCCCTGGTCCGGGCCGAGACGGCCTTCCGTCAGGCCTCCTGGGATGAGGCTATCCAGCGACTGGTTGAGACGGTTCGACACGCTCAGGCCGAGCACGGTCAGGACGCCGTGGCGGCCATCATCGGGGCCAAGGCCAGCAACGAAGAAGCCTATCTGTTGTCGCGTATTCTCAACCAACAGCTGGGCAGCCGACAGGCCGCCGGCCTATCCTGGTCGCCCGACAACGCGCCTCACGACGACCTGCTGATCCGGGCCGACAAGAACCCCAACACGCGCGGCCTTAAAACGCTGGGCCTGCTGAACGGGGGCGGCGAGGCCGAGCACCTCCTGAGCGCCGTTGGCCAGGGGCAGATCAAGGTCTTATTTGTGTTTGGCGTTGACCTCGTCGCCGCCCTGGGCCAGACCGCGGTAGACGCCGCGCTGGGCGAGGCCACAGTGATTCTGCTGGACACCGACTACACCGACACGACCGAGTATGCGGACTTGGTCTTGCCGATCGCCACGGCTCCCGAGACCGACGGCAGCTGCATCAACTACGCCGGTCGGATCCAGCGCCTGCGTCAGGCTTTTCCCCCGCCGGGCGAGGTCAAGACGGGCTGGGAGGCCCTGGCGCTGCTCAGCACGAAACTCGGCGGTCCGGATAGCGTATCAATCAGTGAGGTGTTCGCCGAGCTGAGCGCGGCCGTGCCCGCCCTGGCCGGACTCACCTATGGCCGGATCGGTCCTCGCGGAACCCTGCTACCGGCCCTCCAGTCCGATCACGAGGCGGCCGCAACACCGTCCTAGGTGGCTCCCCGCGCTTTTCCCGTGCCGCTGAAGATCCACCCC
Source organism: Candidatus Binatota bacterium (assembly GCA_011523315.1). Lineage (GTDB taxonomy): Bacteria > Desulfobacterota > Binatia > Bin18 > Bin18 > JAAXHF01. The sequence goes on along the minus strand of WTHE01000393.1, from coordinate 21,348 downwards.
TCGTTCCCATCGAAGATTTCTCCATGGTCGCCGCAACACCCGCTCCCGCCGTTCACCGCTTCACCCGAGATGAATACTACCGCATGGGAGAAGCAGGCTTGTATCGCAACGAGCGGGTTGAGCTGTTGGCTGGTGAGATCGTGACGCTGTCTCCACATAACCCTCCCCATGCCGGTATTACCAGTCGTCTCGCCGCTACTGTGATCCGCCTCCTCGGCGAGCGTTTTTCTGTCCGTGTACAATTCCCTATTATCCTCGATGACTGGAGCGAACCAGAGCCGGACATCACGGTGTGTCAGTTCGATCCCGATGGCTATGTCCACGAGCATCCGCACGCTGCTCAGGTGCTCTTGGTGATTGAGGTGGCAGACTCCAGCTTATTCTACGACCGCACTCAGAAGGTCAGCGCCTATGCCAGCAGTAGAATACGGGAGTATTGGATCATCAATCTCGTTGATCGCCGTATTGAAGTCCTGAGTGATCCTGATCCCACAGACCAGCGTTTTCGGAACGAGGTCCATATCAAAGCCGGTGAGAGCCTCGCTCTTCCTGGCGGACAGCTCATCGCCGTCGCTGATATCTTGCTACCCGCCTGACCCATGCCAGCATCAATCCCTACGTCTCTTGCAAGCTGGAACGTCAATTCCATCCGCGCCCGGAAAGACCGGACGCTGGCCTGGCTGGAGACCTATCAGCCCGAGGTGTTGTGTCTGCAAGAGACCAAAGTGACCGACGATGCGTTTCCCCGGGCTGATTTTGAGGCTCTGGGCTACCACGTCACCACCTGCGGGCAAAAGACGTATAACGGGATGGCCCTGCTCTCCCGCACCGAGCCAAGCGATGTCATCCGGCGTTTTGACGACGATGACGCCGAGCCCGAAGCCCGTTTTCTGTCGGCCCGGTTCGCCGATCTGCAGATCATCTGCGTCTACGTGCCAAACGGTCAGGTCGTCGGCAGCGACAAGTACGCCTACAAGCTGGCCTGGCTCGACCGGCTCCAACGCCATCTGGAGCGCCACTGCGATCCCGACCAACCGCTGGTCCTGTGCGGTGATCTGAATATCGCGCCCGAGGATCGCGACGTGTGCGAGCCGGCCGCCTGGGCCGAGACTGTGCTATGCGAGCCCGGCGTCCGGGACGCCTTCCGCAGGCTGTGCGGCTGGGGGCTGGTCGATACCTTCCGTCTCCACCACGACGCGGAAAAACTGTACAGCTGGTGGGACTATCGGCAGCTCGCCTTTCAGAAGAACCAGGGGCTGCGCATCGACCATATCCTGGTGACCCGGACCCTGTCCCGGCGCTGCACCAGGGTGCAGATCGACCGCCAGGCGCGCAAAGGCAAGGGGGCGTCGGACCACGCCCCGGTCCTTGCCACCTTTTCAAACGAAGGGTGAGACGAACCCCTCCCGGCTTTCTCAGCTCCTGCCGATCAGCTCGTCGCCCGTTTGCTTGGCGTAGTCGATCCAGTCCGCCTCGGTCTTGGCGGCCTTGAACGGAATCAGCCGGTCGACGCCGAGGTCGGCAAAACGTTTGACCGTGTCGGCATCGAGCCGGCCCTTGGGCGTGACGCTGATTTCCAGGCTGCCCAACTCGGCCGGCCGCTCGACCTGCTGGGCGGCGTGTTTGAGCCCGTCCAGGCAGGTGGCCGTGGCCTCGACATCGAGGGCAAAGCCGAACCAGCCGTTGCCGTGCTGTACGCTGCGTTCGTAGGCCTGCGGGGTATGGCCGCCAAAGACCACCGGCGGGTGGGGCTTCTGGACCGGTTGGGGACGGGCCTGAATATCACCAAACGAGACAAAATCCCCTTGGTGGGCAGGCTTGTCCTGGGTCCAGACAGCCTTCATGGCCTCCAGATAGTCAATCGACCGTGGCCCTTTGTGGCTGAACGGAATCCCCAGCGCATCAAACTCCGGCTTGAGATAGCCGATGCCCAGGCCAAAGATCAGACGCCCGCCCGACACCACGTCCAGACTGGCCAGTTCTTTGGCCAGCACCAGGGGGTTGCGCTGGGGCAGAATGATGATGCCGGTGCCGAGCCTGACCGTTTGGGTCTGGCCGGCAATAAAGGCCAGGGCCACGCTCGGGTCGAGCATCGGGTGGTGGGGCGGAAGCGGGGAGGGCGGTGCCTGGGGGTCGGGCAAGACCACATGTTCACCGGTCCAGACCGACTCAAAACCGGCCGCTTCGGCCGCCTGGGCAACCCGCACGGCTACGTCTGGGTTGCTGGCGATGCCCATGTTGATGCCAAAAAGTCCGAATTTCATGCGTGTGCCCTCCCGGTCGTCGTTGTATGCCGAACGCCGGGAGCCTAGCCGGTTCTCGACAGCCGTGCAAGCGTGCCTGGCGTTGCATTCCCTCGCAAAAGTCGTCAGGCTAGGCCCCTTGGAGGACGCTATGTTGCAGACGGTCAATTACATCACCCGCATCACCAATAATTACGCCAAGCTCGGCTATAAGCCATACAAGTGGGTCCATAACCCCGACACCCCGCCGTGGACACCGCTGCGCAAGCCGCTGTCCGAATGCCGTCTGGGTTTGATCGCGTCCGGCGGCCTGTACATGAAAGGCCAAGTCGCCTTTCATTTCAAAGACGATCTGTCCTTCCGGGCCATTCCGACCGACGTGGAGACGAGCGATCTCCGAACCGCCCACTTTGCCTATGACCAGACCGACGCCCGCAAAGACGCCAACGTGGTGTTTCCCATTGACACGCTGCGCGGCCTGGTCAAAGAGGGTGTGATTGGGGAACTGGCCGACCACGCCTACACCTTCATGGGCGGGATTTACTCTTCCCGGCGGGTGCGCGACGAACTGGCTCCGCAGCTGACCGAACGCCTGCTGGCCGAACGCGTCGATGCCGCGCTGCTCGTCCCGGTTTGACCGGTATGTCATCAGTCCGTGGGACTGATCGCCCGCAACGCCGAGGCTGCCGGTATCCCGACATTATGCATGGGCAGCGCGCTTGACATCATGCGAGCCGCGAATCCGCCCAGGGCTGCCTTTCTCGATTTTCCCCTGGGCCACACCACCGGCGAGCCGCATCAACCTCAGTTGCAGCGAGACATTCTGCTCCAGGCTCTGGCAGGCTTCAGCGAGCTGACGACGCCGGGCGTCATCAAGATGCTGCCCTTCCGTTGGTCACACGGGGACGGCTGGAAGGAGACAGCCTCAAACGACGGCGATACGCGCGTTGAGCGCCATGACACGCCGCAGTATCAGTTTGAAGAGGACCGTATTCTGGCCGAGCAGAACAATCCTGAGGTGTGTGAGGTGTGTGAGGTGTCGGCCTGAAGACCGGCGTTCAAGGCGAAAGGGTAGATATGCCACCAAAACGAAAGCCAGCTCACCCCTACGTTGCCCGAAGAAAAGGAGTGTGTGGAGGCCGTCCTGTCATTAGAGGGACACGTTTTCCGGTGAGTTCTGTCGCGATTCACTACCAACGAGGGTGTACCGCAGAAGACATCCTGCGTGATTTCCCTCAACTTACTGCTACCCAGGTGTATGGAGCTCTCGCCTATTACTTCGATCATCAGGAGGAGGTCAGGAAGGAGATTGAACAGCTCAAGGTGGAAGAAAAGCAGATGAGCCAAGATCCTGCGTACACACTCACTCCGCCCAATGAAACCCGTACTCTACCTGGATCATGACGTGCATCTGTATTTCGTCGCTGCGCTTCGACGGCGTGGGTACGAAGCTTCCACCACCCAAGAGCATGGCAACCAAAGATTGTCCGACGCTGAACAGCTCGCGTTTGCGACAGAACGGAACTGGACCATCCTCAGCTATAATATGGGAGACTTCAACGCTTTACACACAGAATGGATGGCGCAGGGTAAAAAGCATGCGGGAATTCTCTTGGCCTCCCAATTTCATCCCCCGCGTACTCTTCAGCGTCTGCTCAATCTGCTCTTTCTTGCCGATGCTGCGGACTTGACCGGCAATATCCTCTTTCTCGGCCCGTGGCTCGACATGTAGGCCAAGAATGACGAGGTGTCAGGCGTAGGGATTTCCCTGCCGCCCGACGCGTCTTTCACAACTGTTCGACCATCTTCTCCACCTCACCCCATTCCACAATCGGGGTCAGGCGGCGCTTTTCGACCAGACCGCTTGAGACGATCTTGCCGAATATCTGAAAGGTCGGGGTGTGGTCGGGAATATCGACCAGAAAGATGACCTTGGGCTCCTCGTTCGAGAACCACGGGCCGCCGGCAAAACGGACTTCCTGGGGCGCGCCAATCGAGGCCGGGCTTTTGGCTGCGGCGCCAATGAGCCTGGTAAATTCCTTCATCCGTTCCGGGCTCGGGTCTTTCAGCCACACTTCGTCGAGATACAGTGCCATCGCGTTTCCTCCTTTTTCACGCCTGTCTTCAGTCCGCCAACAGCTCGTCAAGCTCCCCGCACATCTCCAACTCGTTCAGCTCGGAAAAGCCGCCGACCGACTGTTCGCCAATAAAGATCTGAGGAACCGTGTGCTGCCCGGACCGCTCCATGATGTCTTGGCGCAGGTCTGGATTGCCGGTCGCGTCGATCTCTTCAAACGGCACGCCTTTTTTGGTCAGCAGAGATTTGGCCGCTGTACAGTAGGGACAGAACAGGGTGGTGTATACGGTGACTGTCTTCATGATCTTCCATCCTCGTAGGTCGAGACTTTCTTTTTTGTACGCGATGCGCTGTGGTGACTCAAGGGGACGGCTCAGGGCAAGTCGGTGCGGCCCATCAGGTAGCGGTCACACTCCCGCGCGGCGCTCCGCCCTTCGTGGAGAGCCCACACGACCAGACTCTGGCCGCGTCGCGCGTCGCCGGCGGCAAATACGCCCTCGACGCTGGTGGCGTATGTGCCGTACTCGGCGCTCACGTTTGAGCGGCCGTCGCGCTCAACGCCAAGCTCTTCCAGGATGGGGTCTTCCGGCCCCAAAAAGCCCATGGCCAGGAGCACCAGGTCGGCCGGCCAGACCTTTTCGGTGCCCGGGATATTCTTGGGAATGAAAGCGCCGTTTTCGTTCTTGGTCCACTCGACCTCAACGGTGTGGAGTTCCTTGACCCGTCCGTTTTCGTTACCGACAAACTTTTCGGTCTGGATCAGGAACACCCGCGGGTCGGCCCCAAACCGCGCCTGGGCTTCTTCCTGGCCGTAATCGACGCGGAAGATGCGGGGCCACTCCGGCCACGGGTTGTCGGTTTGGCGTTCGTCCGGCGGACGGGGCAGAATTTCAAACTGGGTCAGGCTTTTGCACTTGTGGCGCATGGAGGTGCCAACGCAGTCGGTGCCGGTATCGCCGCCGCCAATGACAATCACGTGCTTGTCGGTGGCCGAGATGTAGGCGCCATCGGCGTGTTCGGAGTCGAGCAGGCTCTTGGTGTTGGCGTGCAGAAACTCCATGGCAAAGTGAATGCCCTCAAGGTCACGGCCCTCAATCGGGAAATTGCGGGGTTTGGTCGCGCCGCAGCACAGGACCAGGGCGTCGAACTCCTCACGCAGTCGGCTGGCCGACACATCCGTACCGACGGCGGTATTGGTGACGAACCGCACCCCTTCCTCGGCCAGCTGATCGACCCGGCGCTGGACCAGGCTCTTGTCCAGCTTCATGTTGGGGATGCCGTACATCAGCAGGCCGCCGATCCGGTCGGCCCGCTCATAGACGGTCACCCAGTGACCGGCCCGGTTGAGCTGGGCCGCGCAGGCCAGCCCGGCCGGCCCGGAGCCGATCACGGCCACTTTTTTGCCGCTGCGTTTTTCCGGCGGCTCGGCCATAACCCAGCCCTCGGCAAAGCCCCGGTCAACAATCGAACACTCGATGTTTTTGATCGTGACCGGCGGATTGGTGATGCCCAGCACGCATGAACCCTCGCACGGCGCCGGACACACCCGGCCGGTGAACTCCGGAAAATTATTCGTCTTATGCAGGCGCTCCAGCGCCTCTTGCCACAGGCCGCGGTAGACCAGATCGTTCCACTCGGGGATCAGGTTGTTGAGCGGACAGCCCGAGGCCATGCCGCTGATCAGGGTTCCGGTGTGGCAGAAGGGAATGCCGCAGTCCATGCAGCGCCCGCCCTGTTCCCGGAGCGTGTCCACGGACAGGTGGTCGTGAAACTCGTGCCAGTCGTCGATCCGTTCCAGGGGGGAACGGTCGGCCGGCAGCTGGCGCTGAAATTCCATAAATCCGGTTGGCTTACCCATGTCGCTGGTCTACTCCTTCAGCAGGGAATCGTGCTGCCCGTGCCCCTAATTGCCGCTCACCCGGGCGGCATCGTTCTTGTTGGCCTCAAAGGCGGCCATCACCGCATCCTCACCGGTCAGCCCGGCCTGCTCGGCCCGCTGTATGGCTTCGAGCATGCGCTGGTAGTCGTTGGGCATGACTTTCACGAAGCGGGCCGCGCTGGTGGTCCAGGTCGCCAGCACCTGGAGGGCTTGTTCGCTGTGGGTGTAGCCGGCGTGGCGTCGCAGCATGGCTTCGACCTCGTCCAGGTCGTCGGCGGTGGGAGCTTGGAGGGAGACGGTCTCCAGGTTGCAGCGATCCCGAAAATCTCCGGCCGCGTCATAGATGTAGGCGACCCCGCCCGACATGCCGGCCCCGAAGTTGCGGCCGGTCTTGCCCAGGACCACGACCCGGCCGCCGGTCATGTACTCGCAGCCGTGGTCGCCGACGCCCTCGACCACGGCTCGCACGCCGCTGTTGCGGACGCAGAAACGCTCGCCGGCCATACCCCGGATATAGGCTTCGCCGTTGGTTGCGCCATAAAAGGCCACGTTGCCGATGATGATGTTGTCTTCGGGCGTAAAGCTTGAGCCGTGGGGCGGATAGGTGATGATTTTTCCGCCCGACAGGCCCTTGCCGAAGTAGTCGTTGGCGTCACCCTCCAACTCCAGGGTCATGCCGGGTGGCACAAAAGCCCCAAAGCTCTGGCCCGCCGAGCCCTGCAAATGGAAGTGGACCGTATCTTCGGGCAGACCCTCGGGACCAAACCGCCGCGTCAGCTCGCTGCCCAGAATCGTGCCCGCCACCCGGTCGGTATTTCTGATCGGCAGCGTGTGGCGGACGTGTTCGCGCCGTTCGAGAGCCGGTTTTGCCAGTTCGAGCAGGGTGGTGTTGTCGAGCGCTTTCTCCAGGCCGTGGTTCTGGTCGATCTGACAGTAGCGGCCGATTTCCGGGCCGAGCTGGGGCTGGTACAGAATGTCGGTGTAGTCCAGACCCTGGGCCTTCCAGTGCTCAACCGCGCGTCTGACCTCGAGCCGGTCGGTGCGGCCGATCATCTCGTTGACGGTGCGAAAGCCGAGTTGAGCCATGAGTTCGCGCATCTCCTGGGCGATGAAGCGCATGAAGTTGACCGCATAGCCTGGGTCGCCCATGAATTTTTTACGCAGCACCGGGTTTTGGGTGGCCACGCCAACCGGGCAGGTGTCGAGGTGGCACACCCGCATCATGATGCAGCCCAGGGTGACCAGGGCGGTAGTCGCAAAGCCGTACTCCTCCGCACCCAGCAGGGCCGCCACCACCACGTCACGGCCGGTTTTGAGCTGACCGTCGGTTTCGACCACAATGCGGCTGCGCAGGTCGTTCAGGACCAGGGTCTGATGGGTCTCGGCCACGCCCAGCTCCCAGGGCAGGCCGGCGTGTTTGATGCTGGTCTGGGGCGAGGCGCCGGTGCCGCCGTCATGGCCGCTGATCAACACCACATCGGCGTGGCCCTTGGCCACCCCGGCGGCAATTGTGCCGACCCCGACCTCGGAGACAAGCTTGACGCAGATCCGGGCATAGTGGTTGGAGTTCTTGAGATCGTGGATCAGCTGGGCCAGATCCTCAATCGAATAGATATCGTGGTGGGGCGGCGGCGAGATGAGCCCCACGCCGGGGGTGGACAGCCGGACTTTGGCAATCCAGGGGTAGACCTTGCGGCCCGGCAACTCGCCGCCCTCGCCCGGTTTTGCGCCCTGGGCCATCTTGATCTGGAGTTCCTTGGCCTGGGTCAGATAATAGCTGGTGACGCCAAAGCGGCCCGACGCCACCTGTTTGATGGCGCTGTTGCGCGAGTCGCCGTTGGGGTCCGGGACGTAGCGCGCCGGGTCTTCCCCGCCTTCGCCGGTGTTGCTCTTGCCGCCGATCCGGTTCATGGCGATGGCCAGGGCTTCGTGGGCTTCCTTGCTGATCGAGCCGTAGGACATGGCCCCGGTTTTGAACCGCTTGGTGATGGCCTCAACCGGCTCCACCTCGTCAATCGGAATCGGTTCGGAGGCGTATTTGAAGCCGAGCAGGCCGCGCAGGGTGGCCAGCCGTTCGGACTGATCGTCAATCAGGCTGGAGTACTGTTTGAAGGTGGCGTAATCGTTCGTGCGACACGCTTTCTGCAGCAGATGAATCGTGCGTGGGTTGAACAGATGCAGCTCGCCGTCTTTGCGGTACTGGTACTGGCCGTGGACCTCAAGGGTGCGGCCGTTGACCGGAATATCGGGAAAGGCTTTGGCGTGTTGGCGTTCGGCTTCCTCGGCAATGGCCTCAAGGCCAACCCCACCCACCCGAGACGGGGTCCAGGTAAAGTAGCGGTCGATCAGCTCCTGGCCCAGACCGACGGCTTCAAAGATCTGCGCCCCGCAGTAGGACTTGATGGTCGAAATGCCCATCTTTGACATGACCTTGACCACGCCTTTGACCACGGCTTTTTTATACCCGGCGACCGCCTTGTCATAGCTGATGTCCTTGAGCATGCCCTGGCCAATCATGTCGTTCAGGCATTCGTAGGCCATATACGGATTAAAGGCCTGGATGCCGTAGCCGAGCAGCAGGCAGAAGTGGTGGACTTCACGCGGTTCGCCGGACTCCAGGACGAGGCCGACCCGGGTTCGTGTGCCGGCCCGGATGAGGTGATGGTGGAGGCCGGACGAGGCCAGCAGGGCCGGGATGGGTGCGTGCTCACGATCCACGCCCTTGTCGGACAGAATGAGAATCGTCGCCCCAGCGGCAATGGCCTCATCGGCAGCCTTGTACAGCGCCTCCAGGGCCTGTTCGAGCCCGGCTCTGCCGCTGCCGGCCTTGAACAGGATCGGCAGGCTGGTGACGCGCAGGCCGTCCTGGTCGAGGCGGCGCAGCTTTTCCAGCTCGCCGTTGTTCAGGATCGGACTTGGCAGGCGCAGCTGCCGGCAGCTGACCGGCTGGGGATCGACCAGATTGCCCTCCGATCCCAGGGTCAGGGTCGTTGAGGTGATGAGTTCTTCCCGAATCGGATCAATCGGCGGGTTGGTCACCTGGGCGAACAGCTGCTTGAAATAGTTGTACAGCAGCTGGGGCTTATCGGATAACACGGCCAGCGGCGTATCCGTTCCCATCGAGCCGACCGGCTGGATGCCGTTGACGGCCATAGGGCCGATGTTGATGCGCAGATCCTCAAAACTGTAGCCAAAGGCCTGCAGGCGTTGCAGGCTGGCCGCGTGATCGTAGGCTGGCTGGGGGTCGTCCAGGTCCGGCAAAGCCTCGAAATGGACCAGATTGGCGTCCAGCCAGTCCTGGTAGGTGTGCTCGGTGGCAATCTGCTGCTTGAGTTCTTCGTCGCTGATGATACGCCCCTGCTCGGTATCAACCAGGAACATCCGGCCCGGCTGCAGGCGACGCTTTTCCAGCACCCGCTCGGGCTCGACCTCCAGCACGCCGACCTCCGAGGCCATGATCACCAGATCGTCTTTGGTGACGTAGTAGCGTGAGGGCCGCAGCCCGTTGCGGTCGAGCACGGCGCCGACGCGCAGGCCGTCGGTAAAGGCAATCGAGGCCGGACCGTCCCAGGGTTCCATCAGGCTGCTGTGGTATTCGTAAAAGGCCCGCTTGGCCGGGTCCATGCTGTCATGGTTTTCCCACGGTTCGGGGATCATCATCATCATCGCATGGGCCAGGGAACGACCGCTCAGGGCCAGAAACTCCAGACAGTTGTCGAATTTGGCCGAATCGCTGCCGTCCTCCAGAATGAGCGGAAAAATCTTGGGCAGGTCGTCACCAAACAGCTCGGTGGCCAGCATGGACTGCCGGGCGTGCATCCAGTTCTCGTTGCCGCGCAGGGTATTAATTTCTCCGTTGTGGATGATGTAGCGGTACGGGTGGGAGCGCTCCCAGCTGGGAAAGGTGTTGGTGCTGAAACGCGAGTGGACCAGACAGATCGCCGTTTCCATGCGGGGGTCGGACAGGTCGGGGTAGAAGCTGGTCACCTGGCGCGGGGTCAGCATGCCTTTGTAGATCAGAGTCTTGCACGACAGGCTGGGAATATAGAAAAATTCTCCGCCCGGCACGTCGCCGTAGCGGATCGCGTTGGTGATCTGGCGCCGGATAACGTACAGCTTGCGCTCAAAGGCCATGTCGTCCGACAGGTCGGCGCTGCGGCCGATGAAAATCTGGCGGATGAACGGCTCGCACGCTCGGGCCGTCTTGCCCAGCTCGCCATCGTCGGTGGGCACATCGCGCCAGCCCAGAACGGTTTGGCCCTCGGCCCGCACGACCGCCTCAAAGCGCTGCTCGCACGCCCGGCGTTGCTCGGCGTCTGGCGGCAAAAAGATCATGCCCACCCCATACTGGCCCGGTGCGGGCAGCCGCAGGTCGGCGCACACCGCTCGCAGAAAACCGTGCGGCACCTGCATCAACACCCCGGCCCCGTCGCCGGTGTTTTCCTCACACCCGCACGCCCCGCGATGGTCGAGGTTCTCGAGGACGGTCAGGGCCTGCTCGACGAGTTGGTGGGATTGGTGACCCTTGATATTGACGACAAACCCGATACCGCAGGCGTCGTGCTCAAACGCCGGGTCGTACAAGCCCTGCTTGGCGGGCATGGCTGAGACGCTCTTCATGGGCTGGTGATGAGTGTGGTGTGACATGTTCAGGCTCCTCTTCTGGCGCGGAGAGGCACGACCGATTCGGGCCCATCTTTGGCGTTGAGTTGGGCGACCAGAGCGTCCTGTTTGAGGTTCAACCACAGTCCCTCGGTATGCGTTGACAGCACGACCGAGGTTTCGGTGCGGTCAACCCCGTCGATGGAACGAATCTGGCGGATCAGCTCTTCGAGCCCTGAGGTATTATCGGTTTTGACCTTGAGCAGCAGGGTGTACTCACCGGTGACGTGGTGGCACTCCTGGACCTCCTCAAAGCGATCAATGTCTTTCTCAAAGGTCTGGATCAGTCTGGGATGGTGGATCGAGACGCCGATAAAGGCGGTGATATCCTTGCCCAGCTTGCGGGCGTCGAGCACTGCGGTATAGCCTCGAATCACGCCGTTTTCCTCCAGCTTTCTGATCCGATCAACCACCGAGGGGGCGGACAGCCCGACCCGCTCTCCAATCCTGTTCAGAGACAGCTTACAATTTTCCTGGAGCAGGGAAAGAATATGCCGGTCAAGGGTGTCGAGGCTCATGCATTCTCTCTTTGTAAGGAATTTCCAGTGTAGGGCCGAATAAATAACGAATATAATCGGCTTGTGTCAAGAGAAAATTCAGAAAATCCAGCTTTCTTGCCTTTTTTATTCGCAGCTTATATGATCCCCGGAATACCGAACGCGTGACGCGGAGTACAGGCATGAACAAGCTGAGCGGTGCACAAATCGTGATTGAGAGTCTGCTGGCCGAGGGGGTCGATACCATTTTCGGCTATCCCGGTGGTGCCATTCTGCCGACCTATGACGCCCTGATTCAGAACCCCCACCTGCGCCACGTCCTGGTCCGTCACGAACAGGGCGCCTCGCACATGGCCGAGGGTTATGCGCGGGTATCCGGGCGGCCCGGCGTTGTCCTGGTCACCTCCGGTCCGGGAGCGACCAATACGGTCACCGGCATTGCCGACGCCTACATGGACTCGACCCCCATGGTGGTCCTCTCCGGTCAGGTATCGAGCACGATGCTGGGCAATGACGCGTTTCAAGAGGCCGATGTGACCGGCATTACCCGGCCGTGCACCAAACACAACTACCTGGTCCGCGATGTCAGAGAGATCGCCCGGGTGATGAAAGAAGCCTTCTATATTGCCGGCACGGGCCGTCCCGGACCCGTGCTGGTCGATCTGCCCAAGGATGTCCAGACCGATGAGGCGCCGTTCGTGTATCCCGACCATGTCGATATCCGGGGCTATAAGCCGACCCTCAAGGGCAACGAGCGTCAGATTGAAAAGGCGCTGCACGCGATTGAGGCGGCCGAGCGCCCGCTGTTTTATGTGGGCGGTGGGGTACAGTGGTCCGGGGCGGCGCCGGAACTCACCGAGCTGGTGCGCGGCCTCAAGATCCCGGTCACCCCGACGGTCATGGCCCTGGGCACGATTCCGACCGACGACCCGCTCCACCTCGGCATGCTGGGCATGCACGGCGGCTATTGGACCAATATGGCCGTCTACCACTGTGACGTGTTGATCGCCATTGGCGCCCGTTTTGACGACCGGGTGACGGGTCGGGTGGCGGACTTTGCGCCCAACGCCAAGACCATCATCCACATTGATATCGACCCGTCGTCGATCAGCAAGAATATCAAGGTTGACGTGCCGATCGTGGGCGATATCAAGACCGTCCTCAGGTCCATGCTCAAAAAGGTCAAAAGCCAGGAGAGCCTGGCGCCCCGCCAACGGCTGTGGGCCGAGTGGCATCGTCAGATCATGGACTGGAAGGCGGAAAAACCGCTGCCCTACGAGAAACACAGCCCGGACGGCACAATCAAACCGCGCCAGCTCATTGACGGCCTTGCCGAGCTGACCTGCGGCGAGGCGGTGATTGTCACCGACGTGGGCCAGCACCAGATGTGGACAGCTCAGATGATGCCGTTCAAACATCCGCGCTCGTGGCTCACCTCTGGCGGCCTGGGCACCATGGGCTACGGCCTGCCGGCCGGCATCGGGGCGCATTTTGCCGCACCCGAGCGCGAGGTGGTCGTCATCAGCGGCGACGGCAGTATTCAGATGAACATCCAGGAACTGTCCACCGCAGTCCAGTACCAGGTGCCGGTCAAGGTCGTGATCATGAATAACCACTATCTGGGCATGGTCCGCCAGTGGCAGGAGAAGTTCTACGAAGAGCGCTACTCCCACTCCTACATGGACGCCATGCCCGATTTCGTGAAACTCGCCGAGGCCTATGGGGCCAAGGGCTTCCGGGTCGAGCGCGCGGCCGAGCTGTCGGCCACCCTCCAGGCAGCCTTTGCCGAGCCCGGGCCGGTGCTGGTTGACGCGGTCATCCCCACGGCCGAAGGGGTCTTCCCCATGGTCCCGGCCGGCAGTGCCATGCACGAAATGCTGTTTGCCTGAGCCGTGGAACACGATACCCCCTCTGATCGCTTCTATCAGGGCGTTATCCACAATATCTCCTGGAACAATGAGACCGGGCTGATTCGGAGTCGGTCCGGCAAGACCTTTCCGTTTGTGTTCGCCTATGTGACGCTGCTCGGCGCGCCACGCCACGACCTGCGCTTCCTGTTTGAGGGCATGCGGGTCGGCTTTGACGTGGGCTGGACCTCGCACGGTCTGCGAGTGACGGTGATTAAGGTCTACGACCTGTAGGCGCTACAGCGGCAGGGCCGTCCGAAACAGGACAAAGCGCCCCAAGAACTCGCCGACAATCGCGGCCAGAATCGCCACATAGAACAGGCCCGTGGCCGCCATGGTCTGGGGAATCTGCAGGGTTCGCCAGATCATATAGGCGACCGGCAGGGCGGCCAGCGGGCCCAGACCCAGCCGCATCCACAGCAGGGCCTGATGGTCGGTCCACAGGCTGGCCAGCCGGGTCACGCTGGCCGGCTGGCCGACCAGCCACAGCAGCCCGACCGCGACCAGCAGCACGCCAAGGTGGGCGACCAGCGTGCCGGCGTAAAAATTGAAGGTGCGTTTGAACGGATCGAGCGACAGGTCAAGCTCAATCAAATACCAGTGGCCGAGCGACATGCCGGTCGCCACCGCCCCGAGCATCAGGGCCGACAGCAGCAGGCTGAGCGGGTACAGGAGCGTTTCAATCGACACCACAGGCGCGCTGCAATAGGCGCTGGCGCTCACCACCAGGGCTATCAGTCCAGCCACCAGGGCGAACAGATAGGCCCGCGCGCGCAGCACCACGGCCTCGCTCCACAGGCTGACGACATACACGCTGAAGCCGCAGCAAAACACCAGCCACAGCCCGATTTCCCAGCCACGTAGGCCGACCACAGCCTCGGCTTGGGAGGACACGACCAGATAGGTCTTGCCCAGAAAAAAGACCCAGCCACAGCCCAGGTAGACACAGCCGGTGGACTTGAAAAATCCGCGTTCGATCTCGTGAAAGCCGGGGATGCTCAGGCCGAACAGGCCGCCGAAGGCCAGCTGGGCAAAAATCAGTAAAAAGCTGTGGGCAAATTCGATCATGCCGGGACTCTACCCACAAGAGGAAACGTGTCAACAGCCAT